>CANGUI010000001.1 GCA_947457025.1 Flammeovirgaceae bacterium
AGATCATCGGCAATACGTATGGCGCACAGGAATGCTTTTTTAACCGTTTCGAAAATTGGGTTACCGCCTTGCCGCCCAAAGGAAAAATCAGAATCAGCGAACTGGAATTGGAATTCGCGGCATTCCCACTTCGTTTATATTGTCTGGTGTTGAGCGAAGCGGTCGTGATCCTTTTCAATGGAGGAATCAAAACAGGGCGCACCGCTCAGGAAAGTGAAGATTTGAGTATGAAGTTTTATGAAGCCAATGAGTTTTCGAAACGAATACAAGAGGCATTACATGCGGAGGAAATTCTACTGAATGGCCGCACAATCACGTATTACAACGGAAGCAACGAAATAATTTTATAGATAAACCATGCGAAGCAAAGTACTACAGCGAATCCTGGATGAAACTCCGAAAGAGGTAGAAATCTTCGTCAGGCTTTACGGAGATATTATCGTGCGTGTGCATCAAATTTTAAAAGAGAAAGGTCTGACGCAAAAGGAGCTGGCCGCGCGCATGGATAAAGAGCCCTCTGAAATCAGCCGCTGGCTGAAGGGGCAGCACAATTTTACATTGATGAGTCTTTCTAAGCTGATGGCCGAGTTAGACGAGGTGATCTTGTATGTCCCTCGTAAAGACTCGTTTCACGTGCAGCGCGGTGGCCAATTCAAGTCTTCGGTAGCAAAAGCCGAACCGGTATCGGGCACCATCCCGTTTACTTCAACACATCGCCAGGAGTTAACGCCTACAGAACCTGTTGCCGCCTGATATGGAACGCAAACCAATTGAACCGGGGAAGATTGTGATGCGCGAGTTTCGCCTCGTAAAAGGTCAGATTGATAGTCCGTATGAATTCAAAGTATCCAACATACAGAAATTCGATTATGATGTCGCATATAGCCCAGCCATAAATCTCAACGAAAGTTTGATTAAAGCTGATTTTGCGATAAACATTTCATCGCAAAGCGAAGGAAACCAAGTGGAGGCCACTGGCAGCTATCACTTCACGTTTGTCTTCTTTTATGAACATTTGAAGGATCATGCCGTGCTTTTACCTGGTGCTGGATTTGATTGGAATCCAACCCTTGCAAACGCTATTGCGTCTATCACTTACTCAACTTCAAGGGGTATTCTTCTATCGCGTTTTCAGGGCACCGCAATGAGTTCTTTCATTCTGCCGGTGGTAGATCCAAATGCCCTAATGCAGCCAGCCACTGGAACAACCAAACGAACAGCGCATCTGGCCGCTCCTGAGAAAAACGTGGCAGAGCAGAGTTTTCCTACTTCATCTTCCCAAAATCCGCAATGAACGCATCCGGGAATTTTCTCTTTATTCCACGCAGAAAATCTTCCGCCTTTTTGCGCGATTTGAAGGAACCGACTATCAGGCTGTAAAATTTCACGCCGTTAAGAATTTTCACCTGCACAACTACTTTTTTTTGGTAACTCTTTTTCAGGTTGTCGGCTAACCGCATCAGGTTTACCAACTCCTGGTATGTTCCGATTTGTATGCCGAAACCCGCGGGCTGATCGCGTTCAATTTCAAAATCGTAGAACTCGCGCTCATCCACACTCACCCGGTCTATCGCTTGCACGGGGCTGGCCGGCTTGCCATCACCCGCATCCAGTACTTCGAGCCGCACATCGGCTAAACCTTGATTGACGAACCCGAGCCGTTCCGCCGCGGCCTTGCTCAGGTCGATGATGCGCTCTTCCACATATGGCCCTCGGTCATTGATTACCACTTCAACCGCCTGCTGGTTTGCCGTGTTGGTAACCCGCACCCGCGTGCCAAAAGGCAGGGTTTTGTGGGCTGCCGTTAGTTTGCTGTGCTTGTATTTTTCGCCACTGGCGGTTGCACGCCCCTCAAATTTGTCGGCATAAAAAGAGGCCTTGCCACTTTGGGTTTGGGCGCCGGCGCTGCACACCATCCCGATCAATAGAAAAAATGTTGCACCCGTTTTCATAATATCAAAGGTAGCGTATTGGGGTCAACGAAAATAGGCAGCCCCCGCCCCGGCTGCACCGGGGCGGTCACGCTATCCGCTGCAACTCCGCGCCCCCCCCGCATGCCCACCCCTGGCGGGGTTTCCGCTCCTATCGTTGGCTGTGGCGGTTCCATTCATTCCGTCCGGTGTAGAAGAGTAGGTCGGTGTGCGTTACTCGCCCACATCAGCAGAACCAAGACTCGGATGATCACGCCTCTACTGCGCTAATCCCACACATACAGTTTCTTTTCTTTGGTGATCATCTTGGCCAGAGAAAAATGAAAAAGATGCACGTTGAAATCCTGGTAGGGTCGCTCCCGCTGCCCCTGCGCATTCAGCGTCTCGAAATCCTTGTTGAAAAAGGGCGTCAGGTAATAGGTAAACCGGAAACTCGCCCCGTGCGGCAAACGTACGCCCACAAAAAGGGTATGGTTAATGGCGTTTACGCGGCGGCTGAACCAGTAATTAAACTTGTCGCGCTTCTCCCCGCCAACAAAGGTTTTCTCCTTGTAGTTGATGGGAACTTCCAGCGCGTATCCCGCAAATAAAAACCGGCGGTCCATGTTCCCCACCTTAATGGCAACAGGTATCCCAACATTGTAGGTGCGGCTTTTTTTGCGGATTAAATCCGACTCATCATAAATGAAGCCCACGTTTCGCAGACTCAGGCCGGTGAAAAAGCCATGCCTCCTGCCCGCGTCCAGGTGCAGCAACGACTGGCCATGAAAGAAAACGCTCAGCCGTGGCACACTCGGTTCCTCGAGGCCATTGCGCCTGATGTTGGCAAATCCCAGTATAAACTCGCCATCGGAAGTGCCATAGAACTTTTGCGCATGGCCCCAGGCTGGCAGCAGCCACGCGGCCAACAAAAGGGAGCCCATGCGTAGCTGTTTTACATTCGAAAACAAAATCGGAAAGGTCATCATCGTGTGTAGCTCATGTTCCGGTAGAGACTGCAAAACTACCGCCAGGTTGCCTGAAATGTTTTCCCAAAGCCGGTTTTATTTGGCTATCTGGCTTATTTTTGGGCGCAAATTGGAGGCCCCTGTTATGAAGCGCGATAAACTTGTTTTTGATCTGATCGACAAAGAGAAACACCGCCAGGAACATGGCATCGAACTGATTGCCAGCGAAAACTTTGCGTCTCCGCAGGTGATGAAAGCCCAGGGCTCAGTGCTCACCAACAAATATGCTGAAGGATTGCCGGGAAAGCGGTACTACGGTGGTTGCGAAGTGGTGGATGAAGTGGAACAAGTGGCGATCGAGCGCGTGAAGACACTGTTCGGGGCCGTATGGGCCAATGTGCAACCCCACTCGGGCGCGCAAGCCAATGCGGCGGTGATGCTCGCCTGCCTCAAACCCGGCGATAAAATCCTGGGCTTCGATCTGGCCCACGGCGGCCACCTCACACACGGCTCACCGGTAAATTTTTCAGGAAAGCTCTACAGCCCATCGTTTTATGGCGTTGAGCAGGAAACCGGCCTGATCGACTTCGACAAGGTGAAAGAAATTGCCCTGCGCGAAAAGCCCAAAATGATCATCTGTGGAGCCTCTGCTTACAGCCGCGATTGGGACTATGTCAAGTTGCGCGCAGCGGCCGATGCGGTTGGGGCGCTGCTGCTGGCCGATATCTCACACCCGTCGGGACTTATTGCCCGCGGGTTGCTGAACGACCCCATGAAACATTGCCACATTGTAACCACGACCACGCACAAAACCCTGCGCGGTCCTCGCGGCGGCCTGATCATGACGGGCGAAAACATCGATAACCCGTGGGGCATCAAAACACCCAAGGGCGAGCTGCGCAAGCTTACATCCCTGCTCGACTCCGGCGTGTTTCCCGGCACGCAGGGCGGCCCGCTGGAGCACGTCATCGCAGCAAAAGCAGTCGCCTTTGGGGAAGCACTCTCAGACGAATTCATGGAGTACATCGTGCAGGTAGCCAAGAATGCCAAAGCAATGGCTGCCGAGTTTGTGAAACGCGGCTACACAATCAGCTCCGGGGGCACCGATAACCACCTCATGCTGATCGACCTGCGTTCGAAAAACCTCACCGGCAAGCTGGCTGAGGAGGCACTGATCAAAGCTGACATCACCATCAACAAAAACATGGTGCCGTTCGATACGCAGTCGCCCATGGTTACCTCCGGCATGCGCATCGGTACACCGGCCATCACCACCCGCGGGTTGAAAGAAAAAGATGTGATCCGGGTAGTAGATCTGATTGATGAGGCCCTCAGAAAACCGTCAGACGAGAAACACCTGAAGGCCGTGAAGCGTAAAGTAAACACGTTTATGCAGAAGTTTCCCTTGTACGCGTAAGCCCGCCCCTTTGTCATGCCGCTCGATCAGGAACCCGTAGACTACCCCGGCGAAAAAGAAATGTCTTTCCTCGATCACCTCGAGGAGCTGCGTTGGCACGTGGTGCGGTCGGCCTTTGCCATCGTCATCTTCATGATCGTGGCGTTCATTTTTACCGGCTGGATTTTCGATAACATCATCTTTGCGCCCTCTAAACCCAGCTTCCCCACCTTTCAGGCGCTGTGCCGTCTGGGCGAATACACCGGAGCAAAAGATAAACTCTGCGTAGAGCAGATTCCGTTCAAGATCCAGAGCCGCTTCATGACAGGTCAGTTTACCATGCAGTTTCTCTCGGCCTTTGTGATCGGGTTGATTCTCGCCTTTCCCTACGTGTTTTGGGAAATTTGGCGCTTTGTGAAGCCGGGCCTGCACATCAAAGAACGGCTCGTCACGCGCGGTGCCGTCTTTTGGGTCACCTTCTTGTTCACGCTTGGCATTCTGTTTGGGTATTATGTGCTCTGTCCGATGTCGATCTGGTTCTTTTCGTCGTACACGATCAGCGATGTAATCGTCAACGAATTTGATATCACATCGTACGTGCAGACCATCGTGGCGCTGGTGTTTGGCAGCGGGCTGCTGTTTCAATTGCCTGTCGTGGTGTACTTCCTCACCAAGATCGGGATTCTTACCCCGCAGTTCATGCGCAAGTACCGCAAACATGCCGTCGTGATCATCCTCATCCTGGCGGCGCTCATCACGCCTCCCGATCCGCTGAGCCAGACGATCATTGCGCTGCCGCTCTACATCCTATACGAAGTCAGCATCTTTGTATCTGCCGGTGTGTTACGCCGGAAACGGAAACAGCAGGAAGCCGAAGACCGGGCCAGCGCTGCCGGAGCCTGAGGCATTCGGTGGTGAAAAATGGCGGTGAATCTGTTCTCCGGCTGTTCGCCTGAAGATGAAAATCGCTACCTTTAACTGCGTGAGCCGGCAGCCGAAATACAGCCAGACGTTTTTCGCCTTAATGGGTCTTGTGCGAGGGTAAATATGGAAAACAAGAATCATAATTCACGTACGGTTGCAGTGGGCTCAGATCATGCGGGCTTTGAGTACAAGGAGCACCTGGTGAGGTGGCTGAAAGACAGGGGATACACCTTGAAGGACTTTGGCCCCCGCAATGCTGACTCGGTAGATTACCCCGATTTTGCCCATCCTGTTGCCGGTGCCGTGGAGCGCGGGGAGTATACGTTCGGGCTCCTGCTGTGTGGCAGCGCCAACGGGGTGGCCATCACCGCCAATAAAAGACCGGGTATCCGGGCTGCTATCTGCTGGACGGAAGAGCTTGGCCGCCTCGCACGCCAGCATAACAACGCCAATGTTCTTTGCCTGCCCGCCCGCTTCATAACGAAAGTTGACGCCGAGAACATTCTGCACGCGTTTTTGCAGACGCCGTTCGAAGGTGGCCGTCATGCCAGGCGGGTGGAGAAAATCAGCGGCTAACGCGCCGGTAGTAGCGATCCCCTTCCCGTCGGTATTGCGAGGCCAGCCGGGGCAGATGAACAAAATGTGCCGCCAGCCTATCCTCCGGATCCCAAATCACATCAGGGGGATTTTTGATTATCATACTGGACAGCCGTTCAACCGATTCCATATAACCTGCCTCCAGCAATGGGGTAGCGAGGTTGTGGTCGATGAAGCCGCCCCCGAGACGATGATGCAAGTAAAAGTCACGCTGCGGTGCCAGCGCCATGACGCGAGTATACCCGCCGAAGGGTGATGTGGCACTCACCCGGAGCTTGCGGTAGTCCACTATACCCGGCGTACCTGCGCGGTGTAGGTAGAAGCCTGCCAGGATTGTGGCCACCAACAAGCGGGTCATCCACTCGGCAATCCAACGGCGTCGGATGAGCAAGAGGTAATAGCTGATGAAATATGAAGCAGAGGGCAGAAAAGTGATGAAACTCTGAGGGGTGCGCTCGCGCGTAATCAGCCACTCCACAACGGCAAAAATCATCCACCAGAACATTACCTGGAAAAGTTGCGATTGGTACTTGGTAAACCGGGCTTCGCGGCTCATCACCAACAGGGAAAAAAGCAAATAGGCAAGCGGAATGATGACGAGCCCAAACAAACCCGCGCCGCTGACATAGGCGGTTGTGGCCACCGTGAAATTAGCCCGGTAAAAGTGTGTCCACCAGTACGCGAGCGTTCCGTGATAGAAGTGGTAAGTAGTGAAGGCCAGATGCAGGAAGCAGAACCCCAGCAGCAGCAAAAGGATTCGCCGCCCTGTGGGACGGGTATAGATCGCAAGCAGGGCCAGGGTGCCAATGAAAAAAATGATATAGGAAAACAGGAAGAGCGTGGCTGCACCCAGGTAGAAACCGAGCAGAAATATGGTTTCATCCCGTTGCTCGCGAAACTCCAGTTCGCGAAACAGAAAATTCAAAGCCAGAAGCAGCATCAGGCTGCCGAGTAACGCGGGCGTAACGGTAAAAAAATCAAACGACAAAAAGCAGAGCACTACAAAAACGAAACCTGGTACATACGTGCTGTCGGGGTACACCCGGTTGGTGATTAACAGGCGCACAAAGATCGCAGCCTCCAAAAACAGGATGCCGGCAGCAACGCAACTGTGGGCCGGGAGCGATCGCCCGAAGAATACATCGAGCAGTTGAAATGCCCAGGCCGCCAGCGGTGCCGTGCTGTCAATCGCTTCTGCGTACAGGCGCAAACCGGTGTTGGCGGTTTCGCCCACGAGAACCGCCCGCAGCACCGGGTAGGTGGGGATGGGCGCCAAAAAGAGTAACGGCAGGAAGCCGGCCAGCAGCAATGCGAACATGAAAAGCAACCGGTAGGGATCGTTGAAACGAAAAAGCTGAAGCACGCCGAGGGAAATATCTGTGCGAAGTAAAGACAAAATTTCCTTGAACCCGTATCTTGGGAAAGGTTTTACACCGGTGCATGCGAGTAGCCGTCATCCTGAATAGTGTTTCCCGGAAGAAAGCAGGATTCTTCCGCTACGTGTACCCTGCGCTGGCACAAGTGGCCACGGTAGACGTATGGGAGACTCGCGCTCAGGGCCACGCTACAGCGCTCGCCCGGCAGGCAGCAGAAGAAGGGTTTCCGTGCGTGCTGGCGGCTGGCGGCGATGGTACCCTGCATCAGGTACTGAACGGACTTCATTCCGGCACGCAAGCCAACCTTCCCACGCTCGGGGTCATCCCGCTGGGTACCGGTAATGATTTTGCACGGCTCATGAACCTGCAGTTGAAAAAAACAAACTGGGCGGCACGCCTGTTGGCCCCACCGCAGCACATCGACATCGGCAAAATTCGGTTTGGTGATGGCCTGGGAAACACACGTTATTTCATCAACGCCTGCAGCGTGGGTCTGGGGCCCGATGTTGTTCACCGACTGGCCGGAAGCTCGCGCAGGCTGGGGCCCGCCTTGACGTACCTGCTGGCCATTTTGCGAACCTTCTTCACCAACCGCCCGCAGCAAGTATCCGTCATCACAAATTCTATGGTTTGGTCGGGTAGGTTGCGCGTGGGTGCTGTGGCCAACGGGCGGGCCTTTGGAAATCAGATCTACATTGCACCTGAGGCAAGTGTGACCGATGGAAAACTGAATGTGTTTATCGCCGGTGAATTCTCTCTCACCGAGTTGTTGAAGTACCTGCTTCAGCTAAAAATGGGAAAAATCATTCGCAATGAACGCGTGTATTACGGCACAGCCCGTACTGTCGGCCTTGAATCCATCGAGCCCCTCTGGCTTGAAGCCGAGGGCGAACTGGTCTGTCAACTGCCGGCCGACATTTCCCTCCTGGCAGCTGCTCAACCTTTTCTGGGAGTGGTTTGATAGCCGGAGAATTCAACTTACATTTCCGCATGAATGCCGCCTTAGCCCGTCAATTTCGAGAACTGGAAACGCAGCGCTCCGCGATCCTCCGGGTATGGCGAAATTACCGGTGGGAGCAACTCAACCAGGCTCTGCCCGGCGAGTGGTCGGCCCATCAGGTACTCGCGCACATCATCACAGCCGAAAAACTATCGGTCCGGTACATGGAAAAGAAAATACTCGGGATTCACGAGACGGCTGATGCCAACTGGAATGAAGCGGTGCGTATGCTCATCTTCAAAGTGGCTCAGCGATTACCCCTTCGCTACCGGGCGCCTGCCCGGTTGGTGGAAAGCACTCCCTCCTATCCCTCCCTGGAGGCGATGGTGATGGATTGGGAACAGGTGCGCACTGACCTGAAAAACCTCCTGGAAAAAATCCGCGATGAACACGTCAGGCGTCAGATCTACAAACATCCGATCGCCGGAAAGATCAATATTCAACATGCGATGGTCTTCTACTATGAGCACATCCATCACCATCAAAAGCAACTCAATCGGTTGCTAAAAGCGCTGCGATAAATAAGCGAAATCCCATTTTCTGCGTCAACTCGTTTCTATGATTCGATTTCTGGTCCCATTTGTTTTTGCTGCAACCTTAGCTACCGCTCAGGTCCCGCCGCAATCGCCTGCTGATTTTCTTGGCTACCGCCTGGGTGACCGCTTTACCCGGCATCACCGCGTGGTGGAGTATTTTCGCTATCTCGATGATGCGCTGCCCACTGTAGCGGTAACGCAATATGGGGAGACTTACGAAAAGCGTCCGTTGATCTACGCGGTCGTTTCCTCACCTGAAAATATGCAGCGCCTCGAGGCCATTCGCACCGATCACCTAAGGCGTACCGGCCTGCTAACGGGTAATACCGGTACCGAAAAAATCGCTGTCGTGTGGTTGAGTTATAACGTACACGGCAACGAAGCTAACAGCATGGAAGCTGCCATGAAGACGATCTTTGAGCTCATCAATCCCGCGCAAGCGAAAACAAAAGAGTGGCTGAGGAATACAGTCGTGATCATCGATCCGTGCCTGAATCCGGATGGGCGCGACCGCTACGCCAACTTCTACAATCAATACGGCAACCTGCCCCCCAATGCCGATCCGCAGGCTCGCGAGCACCGCGAACCGTGGCCCGGCGGGCGCTCTAACCACTACCTGTTCGACCTGAACCGCGACTGGGCCTGGCTCACCCAAGCCGAATCTCGTGCGCGTTTGGAAGCGTACCACCAATGGATGCCCCATGTGCATGTTGACTTCCACGAGCAGGGCTACAACAATCCCTACTATTTTGCACCCGCTGCTGAACCATACCATGAGGTGATCACCCCCTGGCAGCGCGAAGTACAGCAGACTATCGGAAAAAATCATGCCCGCTATTTTGATGAGCAGGGCTGGCTTTACTTCACCAAAGAGCGATTTGATTTATTTTACCCCAGCTACGGAGACACTTACCCGACGTACAGCGGTGCCATCGGGATGACCTATGAGAAAGGGGGCATCGGTGCCGGACTGGTGATCACAACCCGTGACGGTACCCCGCTGACACTATTGGATCGAATCACTCACCACTACACAACGGGTATATCTACGATCGAAGTTGCTTCGCAAAACGCCAGCCGCCTCGTGGATGAGTTCCAGAAATATTTCCGCGACCAGATCAACGCTCCGGTGCAGCCGTATAAAACTTATGTGATCAAAGCCGACAACCAACCAGACAAAATGCAGAAACTGGCTGAGTGGTTCGCAGCCCATCGCATTCAGTTTGGGGTGGCCGGCAGTGCCAGAGCAACCAAGGGCTTTGACTACCATACGCAAACAACCGGAGCTGTGCTGGTGTCATCGGACGATTGGATTGTATCCGTGGCTCAGCCCAAAGGAAAATTTATTACCGCCATTTTTGAACCCCGCAGCAAACTCACCGACTCGCTCACATACGACATCACCGCGTGGAATCCAATCTACGCCAACGGATTTCACGCCTTCGCCCTTCCGGAGCTGATCAAGCCGGCCCGCCCCGTTGCGCGCGCTGCTTCCACACCTGCGGCTGTTGCCGGAAAACCGTATGCCTACCTGTTCCGGTACCAAAGCCTTCAGGATGTTGGCTTTTTGGCAGCGTTGCATCAGGCAGGCATTCGCGTGCGGAGCAACCGGGAAGCGTTCTCGCTGGGCGATCGCTCTTTTGATCCGGGCACACTGGTGGTTCTGCGGGGGAACAATGCTGATCTCCCTGACTTCGATCAGCGCGTGCAAGCGACGGCAACAGTGTGGGGGCGCACCTATACGCCGGCAACTACCGGCTTTGTAGATCGGGGAAAAGATTTCGGCTCGTCTGACGTAGTGTTCCTGAAACCGCCACAGGTGGCACTGTTGGGCGGCGACCAGACGGCTTCGCTTAGCTTTGGTGAAGCATGGCATTTCTTCGAACAGGAATTGAAGTATCCGGTGACCATCCTGGGCACGGATTACTTCCGCGAAATTGATCTCTGGAAATACACCGTCCTGGTTGTACCCGATGGCAATTACCGCATCTTCGATGAGAGTACACTCAGCATGGTGGCGCGGTGGGTGGAAGATGGCGGCAAACTGATTCTGGTGGGCAGAGCCAATCAGGCTTTTGCCGACAAAAGCGGTTTTGGGCTAAAGCGCTATCCAAACGATACGGAAAAAGATGAAAAGACCGCCCACGAAAAAGGAGGACCACCGGCATACGGGGATGCCGAACGTCACGAACTGAGTGAGTTAATCTCGGGGGCGATCTACAACGTCACGCTCGACAAAACACACCCGCTGGCATTTGGTCTTGGCGATGCGTATTACACCCTGCGCACCGGCAACCTGCGGTTTCGTTTTTTGGATGATGGCTGGAACGTAGGCACGCTGCGGGGCAAGGCAAAGCCCATTCTGGGATTTGCCGGCTATCGCATCAATCAGAAATTGGAAAGCACATTTGTGTTTGGCGTGGAAGACAAAGGCAAGGGGCAGGTGGTCTATTTTTCGGACAATCCGCTTTTCCGCGAATTCTGGACAAACGGCAAGATGCTGATGGGGAATGCGGTGTTTATGAGTGGGAATTGACGCTCGCCCGGGTTGACGAGAAAGTGCAGCATCGGACAAATCATGCCGACCGGTTGGTGCAAAAATACTCCTAGGTTGTAAACTACCCCGGCCGATACTTTGACTGTTTAAAAAGAGCGGCAGCATCCGGAAAGGCCATCAATTCCTGAAGCGAAGTTCCGGCATTTTCTTCCATGTACTTCTCTACGATACGCAACCCCACCCATGTACCAATGCGCCCCGGACACTCGGGTCCCACTTCCGTGGTTTTGGGGCGCTCTTGAAGATACTTTTGCTTGATCAGGTGGCTTGTGGAAAACAGCACATCGTCTTCTACCATCCGCTTCCAGATGAGGTCTTCGTACCGCCGGGAGCCTTCCAACTCGCGCGGTGTGTAGCCAAACAGCACACTGTCCGACACACAGGGTAGCATTTGCTGCGCAAAGTAATAGGCCTTGCCGTAGCTGACCATGTCGGCCATCACGGTATGATCTTCCGGATTTGTGCGGTTAAGGCGTTCATCCATACCAAGCAGCAACATCACCGAAGCCACGATGAACCCCGGGTGATGGCGCCGCTGCATATAACTATACATGTTCGGGCGGTAGCGGGCGCCCTCACCCAGGTAATAATCCAGGCCCACGATGATCAATGTGTCTGAAACAAACAGGTCATTTTCCAGCCCACTGATAACGGTCTTTATCTTCGGCAACGGCCAATCGGGGTATGCCCCGCGCACACGACCAAAGGCCGATTCAAATTCCTGTTTGAGTTTTTGCTCATCACCGAAAACCCGTTGGGTTTCCAGGAGTAGCGTATCGATGTGCGGATTGGTAAAGCGTTGAAACATCTCGTTGATGAAGACCGAGTCGGACGGGTACTGTGCACGCGAAAAGAACAAGTCACGGATCTCCGGTTGTGCAGTAAGAAAATTTACCAGATCGGTTTTTGTCTTCACCGCTGGCAGTTGGTCGCTGAGAGCCTCCCACGATACCTGTACCGCCGGTGCTTCCGCCACAGAGCGGCAGGGTTCATCACCCGAACAGCCTGGCAGCAGGAAGTTGGCTATCAGCGCAAAGAGCAAAATGAACGCAATCGACTTCATCGCAGCAAAACAAAGTCAGAAAGACCGGATTTCAAAAAGCTCAATCGATTCCGGCATTCGGAACGGCTTGAATTAACAACTTTTTGTTTGCGGATGCTGAAAAGGATTGCCCAACTTGTGCCAAAATTGATTGCATGGCACCTACTTCCCTCCCCATTCAAAAGGTAAAAAACATAGCCCTGGTGGCGCACGATCACAAGAAAAAGGATTTGATCGAGTGGGCGCAGTGGAATAAGCCCGTGCTTCAAAGCCACAATATTTATGCTACTGGCACCACCGGCCGATTGTTGGAAGATGTGCTGGAGATGCGCATTACAAAGTTTCAGAGCGGACCGCTTGGTGGCGATCAGCAGATTGGCGCCTTCATCACCGAAGGCAAGATTGATTTTTTGATCTTCTTTTGGGATCCGCTGGAGCCTCAGCCCCACGATCCGGATGTGAAGGCACTGTTACGCATCGCACTGGTATGGAACATCCCCACCGCCTGCAATCGCGCCACAGCCGACTTTCTGATTTCTTCCATGCTCATGGAAAAACCCTATCAGCGCATTGTACAGGATTTTACCGACTACCAGCAACGACGCATTTAGCTGGGCGAAAGCCGGCGTTTGCGGGCTGATATAGGGCCAAATTGCGATATTTACCCGCCTGTTTTGAGCATGATAAAACACATCGCCGTTTCCGGAAATATTGGCAGCGGAAAAACTACGCTGGCCGAGAAACTCGCCCGCCACTATCACTGGACGCCGCTATACGAGTCAGTAGAGCATAATCCCTATCTGCGCGATTTTTATTCCGACATGACCCGCTGGGCTTTCCACCTGCAGATTTATTTTTTAAACAGCCGGTTTAATCAGGTTCGTACCATCCGCGAAAGCGAAAAAACAATCATTCAAGACCGTACCATTTACGAAGATGCCTACATCTTTGCGGCCAATCTACACCGCAGTGGCCACATCAATGATCGCGATTACCAGAGTTACCTGGATATTTTTCACTCGATGATTCATTTTGTACAGCCACCTGACCTGCTAATCTACCTGAAAGCAGACATTCCCAAACTGGTGCAACAGATCGCCCGCCGCAACCGCGATTTCGAATACAACATCAAACTAGAGTACCTCAAAACTCTGAACGAGCACTACGAGTCATGGATCCGCAGCTACAAGGCCGGGAAACTGCTGGTGATTGACGTAAATAACCTGGACTTCGTGGAGCGAATCGAGGATTTCTCGTTCATTGTCAACAGGGTGGAACTCGAGATCAACAATTTATTCAGCTGAATCAGCAGCGGCTGATGATGGCACCAAATTTTTGTGAGAGAATTGTACGGGCATAGGCGCTGAGGGCCAGATTGCGGGCGCAGGCCTTATGGGTTTTGAGTTGCGCGGGCTGTTGCCAGAAAATCTCCAGTTTTCTTACAAACTCAGAAGGCTGTTGTGGATTAACCCAGAGGCCACACTGCTCCCGTTCGATTTCGCTTCGAATCCATCCGCTGAAGTTGATGATCACCAGCTTTCCGGCTGCAAGACCATCAAAATATTTATTGGGAGACCCGGTTTCCAATATCGGTTCACTCCGGTAGCTGATCAGTACTGCGTCGGTTACTGCGAGTACTTCGCGCACTTGATCCCGCGTAAGCATGCCAAGGAAAGAAACGTTCGGCAACTGCATGCGCTTAGCCGTATCGCGCAGTCGGCTGGCATGTGCCCCTTCACCACCAACCAGAAAATGTACGGGCGCACCGGCCTTCCGGCAGGCATTTGCGCACTCCATTAAAAAATCGAGCCCGTTTGCGTACCCGAGTGCCCCGAGATAGCTTACCACAAAACGTTTTTCTACACCAAATTTCCGCTCGGTTTCCGGTAATTTTTCCTCCGGCCGGTAGAAGTCGGTGTCGGCCATATTGGGGATAAAATGAACCGTGCGACGTGGCGCTCGTATTTGAACCGCGGTCTGTATAGCCGGCGATAAGGCCACAATAGCTCGGGCCTGGCGGTACATCTGTTTTTCGAAAGCACGCAGCACCATCTGCAGCAGGGGGCTTTTGATGAATCCAAGCTGGATCGGAACTTCCGGCCATAAATCGCCAACCTCAAAAAGGAATGGGATACCGTACCGGATTTTTAGCCACCAGGCGGGCAACCCGATGGTCAGCGGAGTGGAAATAGCATAGCACAGATCGTAACCGCGAAATCGGCCACCTTGCCGTACAATTGCAAAAGCAAACCGCAGAAATGCTACCGACCGCTTCCAGAACGTAAACTCATTCTTGTAAGGGACGGCCAGCATCACAACTTCGAAGCCCTCGGGATGTAGAAAACGTTGCCTGCCTTGTGCATGGGCGGAGAGCACAGTTACCTGATGACCTGCATTCACCAGGGCTGTGGCCAGGTAATACGATCGGATGGCTCCTCCCTTCGCCGGATCTTTGTAGTGTTGGTGGAGGATCAGGATCTTCACGGTGCAAAGAAAACGTCTTCGCGTGTAATCCCGGCCATTGCCTGAGCAATAATAAATCGGTCTTAAAATCTCCGTCGGCCGCCCGGTGCAGTCTTCATTTCCATGCGTTATCTTGCCCTGAAAAAGACATGAAAAAAATACTCATCGGGGTGATGCTGCTTTTTGGAGTGGCCACACAGGCGCAAACAATACAACTTTTTAATGGCAAAGACCTGAGCGGTTGGAAAGTACATGGCACAGAAAAATGGTTTGTAGAGAGGGGCGAACTGATTTGCGAAAGTGGCCCTGATAAAAACTATGGCTACCTCGCTACCGAGCGTGAGTTCAAAGATTTTCGGTTGTCGGTTGATTTCTTCCAGGAGGCAAATGGCAACAGTGGCGTTTTTTTTCATTCCAGCATTGACGGAACGCGCATTTCAGGGTGGCAGGCAGAGGTGGCTCCGGCCGGCCTGCATACGGGTGGCATCTACGAATCGTATGGTCGCGGGTGGTTGATCAAACCTGATCATGCCAATGATCGCGCGCTGAATACAGGTGGTTGGAATACACTGGTGGTGGAAGTGACCGGAAATCGGGTAACCACCTGGCTGAATGGTCAACTCATGGTGGAGTTAAACGACACCCAGATTGGCAGCCGCACAGGGAAGATTGCCCTGCAAATCCATGATGGCGGAGGAGTGCGGGTACGGTGGAAGAACCTTCAGCTAACAGAACGCTAAGTGCCGGCAGAGGATACGGCTTTGGCGTAACTGAGAATATTCAGGATGGCGGCCGGTGAAGGTTCCAGTGCCGCGGCGTCCAACTCCAGTTTTACCTGTTGCATTTCCTGCAGTTTTACCCGCAGGTCGGCATCACAGAGCAAGGCGTTACAAATCTCCTGACGCTCCTGGTCCGAGGTCTCTTGGTAAAGGAAGCGGACTAAATCGTTCTCGGTAAACGTTTTTATCATAGGCAGCTGGTTTTGTGACCATTTTTTTCCTCAGATTGATCAGGGCATAGCGCATTCGGCCGAGGGCGGTATTGATACTCACCCCTGTGCGGTCTGCGATCTCCTGAAAACTCATGTTCATATAATGACGCATGATCAATACTTCTTTCTGTTCGGCGGGGAGGGCTTTAACCAGATCGCGCAGGCGGGCCCACGTGTCTTCCTTCATTTGTTTGGCTTCGAATGACTCTTCCGAGAACTCCATCGAATCAAACACCCGACTCCCATCCTCTAATACCACCTCAGGGTATCTTTTTTTCCTCCGGAAGTGATCGATTGCCAGGTTGTGTGCAATCCGGCTCACCCACGGTAGAAACTTACCTTCTTCGTTGTAACGGCCGCTGCGGATGGTATGAACTGCTTTGATAAAGGTTTCCTGAAGCAGATCTTCCGCCACATAGCGGTCTTTCACAATAAAATAAATAGCCGAATAAATTTTCGACTTATGTCGGTAAAGCAGCACCTTAAAAGCCTCCTCATTACCCTGTTGATAAAGCGACACTAACTCACGGTCACTACATCTGCTGTTTATCATTCGGTTGCACGTTTAAGTAACGTAGAAGTGCGGGTCGATAGTGCGTAAGTTTGGTTTGAAAAATCAATTTTGAGGTTTGAAAAGTAGAAAGTTTTCCGGTTCAAGCAAAAAAATTTCAAAAAATCTTGCCTGACAAAGATTTTCTTTTGCTATTTGTCGCGATTTTTTTCACGTGCGTATATGGCGGTAAGCAAAAAACGCGTTATTAAGAGTTTCGAGAACCTGAACGAGGAATTGAAGGAGCTGCTGCGCCGGCAGTACCCAAATGGGTACGAGGCGAGCATCACCCGGATTAAGAACGCAAAGAATGAGCCCATCTTCGTGTTTCCTCTCGAGACAGACGACTCCGTTTTTCTGGTAAAAATTCCTGTCACCAAAAACTCGGATGGGGAGTATGACCTGGAAAAGAATGAACGCGAGGAATTTGATAATGCTTCCGAACCTGAGGACGATTTTAACAACGATGAAGACGACTACGATAGCAATGGACGCGGAGATTATGATGAGGAGGGGGGAGGCGGCAAGCGCAGCCGCGAAGCGAGCTATGATCCAGACTTTGATGGTTGAGCCGGGGTGCTTTCTGATTTGATCAACACCATCCCTGCGGATGGTGTTCTTTTTTTTCTTGACGGCTCTGCCGAATGTGTAGCTTTGAATTTCCGATGCCCCTGAAAGAACCTGATTTTGACGCGCTCGACCCCCGGGAGTACATCCTCATCAAGGGCGCCCGGGTAAACAACCTGAAAAACCTGTCAGTTGCCATACCCCGGAATAAACTTGTTGTCATCACCGGTGTGTCTGGCTCAGGTAAGTCTTCCCTTGCTTTCGATACGCTTTTTGCCGAGGGCCAGCGCATGTATGTGGAGAGTCTGAGTTCATATGCACGCCAGTTCCTGGGGAGAATGGAAAAACCGGAGGTAGATTACATCCGCGGCGTATCGCCCGCAATCGCCATCGAACAAAAGGTAAACACCCGAAACCCCCGCTCAACGGTCGGGACTACTACTGAGATTTATGATTACCTCAAATTACTTTTTGCCCGGATCGGTAAAACCTACTCGCCCGTTAGTGGTCGTGAGGTAAAGCGCGACTCGGTTACCGATGTGGTCAATTTTATCCAGGCGAAGTCGCCCGGCACTCGTGTGCTGGTCGCCAGCCCTGTAACCCGCTCAAAAGGGAGAAAACCGGCGGATGAACTGAACTTACTGCTCAGCAAGGGTTTTAGCCGCATGCTGGTTGGCGGAGCCGTTCACCTCATTGAAGAGGTGTTGGCCGCCCGCCCGAAGTCAACCCGTACCAAGGCGGCAGTAGAGCCTCACTATGAGGTGCTCATTGATCGGGCGGTAGTAGATCATCAGGACGAAGATCTGGCCTTCCGGCTGGCAGACTCCGTGCAGACAGCATTTTACGAAGGCCACGGGCAGTGTAGCGTTTACCTTCAGTCCGGCGAAAGCCAGGAGCATTTCGCATTCTCCGACCGCTTTGAGCTTGATGGGTTGGAGTTTACCGAGCCGTCTGTAAATTTTTTCTCATTCAATAATCCGTATGGGGCTTGCCAGACCTGCGAAGGATTTGGCCGGGTACTCGGCATTGATGAAGATTTGGTGGTACCCGATAAAGGATTATCGGTCTACGAGGGAGCAATTGCACCCTGGCGAGGTGAAGTGATGAGCGAATGGCTCAAGCCACTTTTAAAAAATGGCATCAAGTTCGATTTTCCGATTCACCGCCCCTATGCCTCCCTCACTGCACAGCAACGAAAACTGCTCTGGACCGGTAACGAATATTTCGATGGGCTAAACGCTTTTTTTAAGTACCTGGAATCGAAGCTACACAAGATCCAGTATCGAGTCATGCTTTCGCGGTTTCGGGGGCGAACTACGTGCCCCGATTGCCAGGGCACTCGCCTCCGTAAAGATGCGGGGTATGTAAAGATTCAGGATACCAGCATCATCGATTTGGTATTGTTGCCGATTACAGAGGCCCATGCCTTCTTTCAGCAGTTGCGGTTGCCGAAGTATGATCAAAAAGTGGCGCAACGACTCCTGACCGAGATTAACTTTCGGTTGAGCTATCTTGAACAGGTTGGCCTGGGATATCTCACCCTCAACCGCCTTACCAATACGCTGTCGGGCGGCGAGTTTCAGCGCATAAAACTCGCTACATCGCTGGGTAGTGCACTCGTGGGGTCAATGTACATCATGGATGAACCCAGTATCGGGCTGCATCCCAAAGATACCGAGCGCATGGTGGAGGTACTGCAGGCCCTCCGCAACCTGGGCAATACCGTGATCGTGGTGGAGCACGAAGAAGAAATCATGCGCGCCGCTGATCAGATTATCGATATCGGTCCGGATGCGGGACAGCACGGAGGGGAACTGGTTTTTCAGGGTTCCATACGCGACCTGCCAAAAAAGGGAAGATCACACACGCTGCGGTACCTGAACGGTGACGAGCAAATTGTGGTACCCCCCAAAAGGCGTAAATGGAAAGACAGCATCATTATCCACGGGGCGCGCGAGAACAATCTAAAAAATATCACCGCACGGATTCCGCTGGGGGTGTTCACGGTGATTACGGGCATCAGCGGATCGGGTAAATCCACACTGGTAAAGAAGATTCTTTACCCGGCTGTAGGGCGCTTGAAGGGAGCCGTTTCTGAAACAGCTGGCCGCTTCGATCGCCTGGAAGGAGACGTGGTAGCGATTACCCAGGTGGAATTCATAGATCAAAATCCGATTGGTAAAAGTTCACGCTCAAATCCCATAAGCTATGTGAAGGCCTATGATGCGATACGCCAGTTGTTTGCGGATTTACCCCTTTCCCGGCAGCGGGGCTACCGGCCGGCCCATTTTTCTTTTAACGTAGAAGGGGGCCGATGCGATAATTGCGAAGGCGAGGGGGAGATTAAAGTGGAGATGCAGTTCATGGCGGACATATTTCTAACTTGCGAGGTGTGCGGCGGCAGGCGCTTTAAGCAGGAGGTTCTCGATGTTACTTTTGAGGGTAAACACATTTCAGACATCCTTGATCTGACGGTCGAAGAGGCGCTGACGTTCTTTCAAAACCAAAAACAAATCGCCGAGCGAATTCAGCCGCTGTGGGAGGTAGGACTGGGCTACATCAAACTCGGGCAATCATCCAACTCACTCAGTGGCGGGGAAGCTCAGCGCGTAAAACTGGCCTCCTTCCTCGGAAAAAATGCGCCTGGTGGCAGAGTTCTGTTCATATTCGATGAGCCCACCACCGGCCTGCACTTTCACGATATTTCGAAATTATTGAAGGCTATCCAGGCGCTGGTGGAAGAGGGTCACTCGGTGGTTGTCATTGAACATAACCTCGAAGTGATCAAGTGTGCCGATTGGATCATTGATATGGGGCCGGAAGGTGGTGAGAAGCAGGGGGGATACATTGTATTTGCCGGAACTCCGGAGGAGTTGGTGAACTACCAGCAGGGTTATACCTACCGATACCTCCGGGAGAAACTAGAGCGTTCCTGAAGGAAAATCTTGGCCAGATATTCCAATGATCCATTGGCGGCACCAGGTGAAAAGTGCCAATTGATCAGAGGGTGCACGAAGCAAGACATGATGCCCGCTGAGCGGTGAATTTTTCCCGCTTTATCCAGCTTTTGGCAGATGCCGCGCAGGCATAAAAAAACCGTTTCGCAGAGAAACGGTTTTTTGTTTTACATCAGCTGAGCCATTAACTGGCTGTTGCCTCCTGCAGTTTGGAACTCTGCTTCAATTGTACTGTCTTTTTCGCTTTATATCCGCAGTATCCACACTGGTAATGCTTTAGCAATTCTCCCTCTTCAGTGGTAGTGGGAGCTTTGATTACTTCTTCGCGCACCACTTTGAAAGTCTGGTAATTGCACTCCGGGCACTGGAGCGCATGCAAATGACCTGCATATTTCTCGATTTGAATGAAGCCGGTGACCTCATCCTTCCAGACATCGTAATCAACTGAATGAACATTTTCTTCAGCGATCATACCTTCGTCCATGTAGGCATCTTCTTCATCTTCGCTCAATAGTTTCATTTGGTTACCAGCCGGTGATACTCTGGGTCTGTAGCGCAGCACCTTGAGGCGTTTTTCAATAAAGAAAGGATAATAGAATTTTAGTAGAGTCTGAACAATCAGCGCAACCAACACGCCCATAGAAACCGTGGTGAATACGCGAACAAAAATCCAAAGAGCATTCAACTCAACAACATTTGCATTGGCATAGAAGCACGCGCCTACGATCAGGATGATGGACGAGTACCACATCCAATTGATTTCATGGCGGTTGATAAAATCATATTTGTCTTTACTGCCGGATACTGATGCGAGTCGCACCCAGTATCCCGTCAGGGTTAGTAATCCGAGCGCCCAACATCCGATTGCGATCATTAGCGCTAAATTGTTCCACGAATCGTAAGAGGGTAAAACTTGTTCTTCCATGTGAGGTTAATAGTTATCAGGGTTTATAATGCGTTTCGAAAATTGCACTTTTTACCAGCCTTAAACACCAAATATATTAGAAAATGACCTAAAAAAAGCCATTTTAAAAAAAAATTATTCAGGAAACACGATTGCAGGGTTATCCCATAATCTTTTTCAATGCATCAGCCGTATCGACAGGAGCTTCAAACATGCCCATGTGTCCTGCATTATTCATCTCAAAAAGCACGACTTGCGGCTGGGTTTTTACCCAATTCCGCATAGTATCTACCAGAACGAGAGTATCATCTTTACCAGCTATAATGGCCTTTTTACCAGAAAATCCGGCGAATACTTCCGATCGGTCTGGCCGGTCGCGCATTGCGGCCAAATACTTAACAACTGTTTGTTTGGGTGTTTGGGCCGCTATTTCCCGGGCCTGATTAACTCCTACTTGGTCTTTTTTAAAGAATAAGTTCGGAATCAAGCTGCCTGTAAAGGCTTGAACGCCATGTTCCCTAACAAATGCGATAGCCTTATCGCGGCCTGCTTTTCGATCAGCTGGGTCAGCAAAGGGAGTCGAATGAAACAAAACCAGTCCACTCAAGAGTTTCGGTTCCAGTTCAGCCATTGCCAGTGCCACATAGCCACCCAGCGAATGGCCAACCACAACCGGTCTCCAGCCTTGTTTGCGGAAAAGATGCAGAACATCAAAAGCCACATGTTCCAACGTGTGGTGCCCCTCTGGTAAAAAAGAACGACCGAAACCGGGTAAGTCGATCAGGATAACCCGATATTCGGGAAACCGATCGATCCATGGTTTCCAGATCTTACTGGTTTCGCAAAAGCCATGAAGGAATGCTACCTCCGGCCCGTTGGTTCCAAAAATCTCGAAATGGAGGGGCGGATGCGGCTCAGGCATCTTTAGCTACCGGTTCCAGCATTTCCACGACGGTTTGCCGGATGGCATCAGGATCGAACCCACATTCGCGATGTAATTCGATCTGCTCGCCGTGTTCCACAATACGATCAGGAATACCCAGACGGGTCACTTCAGCTGAATACCGGTGATCGGCCATGAACTCCAGGACGGCGCTACCAAAGCCCCCCTGAATGCACCCGTCTTCCACTGTTACAATTTTCCGGAATCGCGCAAAAACCTGGTGCAACAGTTCTTCATCGAGGGGTTTTACAAACCGCATGTCGAAATGAGCCACGTCAATCCCTTGCTGTTGCAGATGCTCGCATGCCGTAACGGCGTAGTTGCCAATATGGCCAATTGTGAGGATGGCCAGATCATGCCCATCTTTAATCAGGCGCCCGGTGCCGATCTCAATTTTCTCCATCGGGGTTCTCCAGTGGGGCATCACGCCTTGTCCACGGGGGTAGCGAATGGAGAACGCCTGCTCTTTCCGGGGCAGCTGCGCCGTGTACATAAGGTTGCGCAACTCGGATTCGTTCATGGGAGACGCAATGATCATGTTGGGCAGGCAGCGGAAATAGGCGATGTCGTAAGCACCGTGGTGGGTTGGGCCATCGGCTCCGGCAAAGCCTGCGCGGTCGAGGCAGAAGTTCACGGGCAGATTTTGTATGCATACGTCATGCACCACCTGGTCGTAAGCACGCTGCATGAAAGAGCTATAGATGTTACAGAAGGGGACAAGGCCCTGAGTGGCGAGGCCGGCCGAAAATGTCACAGCGTGTTGCTCGGCAATACCAACATCAAAGGCGCGATCTGGCATCTCCTTCATCATGATGTTCATGGATGAGCCGGAAGGCATAGCCGGAGTGATGCCCATAATTTTGTTGTTTGCCCGGGCTAATTCGGTAAGTGTATGCCCAAATACGTCCTGATATTTTGGGGGTTGCGGGGAATCGAATATTTTCTTGTGAATCTCTCCCGTGATCTTATCGAATGTGCCGGGGGCGTGCCATGTGGTCGCATTACCTGTTTCAGACGGGCCGTAGCCTTTCCCTTTAACGGTAACGCAGTGTAGAATCTTCGGTCCCTTAATGTCTTTCAGGTCGTTGAGCACAGCCACCAGGTGATCAACATCGTGTCCGTCTACCGGGCCGAAGTAACGCAGGTTAAGTGATTCAAAAAGGTTGCTCTGGCTCAGAATGGTACCCTTGATACCGGTTTCGATCTTCGAAACAATTTCTTGTGCACTCTTACCAAAGGCGGACAGTTTACCCAACAGGTTCCACACATCATCTTTCAGCTTATTGTAGGTCTTAGACGTAGTGATGTCGGTAAGATAGTCCTTCAATGCACCAACGTTGGGATCGATTGACATGCAATTGTCGTTCAGGATAATCAGCAGATTGGAATCCGAAACACCCGCGTGGTTCAATCCTTCGAAGGCCATGCCGCCAGTGAGGGCGCCGTCTCCAATGATGGCGATGTGCTGCTTATCCTGCAACCCCTGGTACTTTGATGCGACCGCCATTCCAAGGGCAGCCGACACGGATGTTGAACTGTGCCCAACACCGAAGGTGTCATATTCACTTTCTTTGCGTTTCGGAAAACCCGAAATGCCTCCGTACAATCGGTTCGTATGGAACAAATCCCGCCGCCCGGTCAGGATTTTGTGGCCGTAGGCCTGGTGGCCAACATCCCATACAATCTGGTCGTGCGGCGCATGGAAGACATAGTGCAGCGCAACTGTTAACTCTACCACCCCGAGGCTGGCACCAAAGTGCCCACCGTAAACGGACACGTTGTCAATGATGAAATGGCGCAACTCATCGCAGAGCTGTACGAGTTCAGCCCTCGTCAACTCTTTCAAATCAGCTGGCGAGTTGATCTTGCTTAAAAGTTCTCCTGGGGTGATTAGCATTGTTGAGTCTTTGGGGGTGCTGTAGAAACAATTGTTAAACAGAACAGAAAGCCAACTGTTCAGCAAGCAACCGCTAAAACACGTGTAAATCTACGATTTTTTGGCTTTTGTGGGCCAAATAAGACCAAATGGCCCCTCAGCATTGACTCAAACTGGGGTTTCAAGGTTCGTATTCAAAATTTCTTTCTGGGTTCTAAATGCTCACTCTGGCACCCTGGCGACGGTTAAAAAAGGAAGCCTGATAGATCCGGATGGAAGAACAAACGCCTTAAAATTGAAATTTACCCTATTTTTCCGACCGGTTCTGGTTATTTTTGGCCACCATATTTCGTGTTTTAAAAAAAGATGTCAACCGATTCGTATCAGGTCAAGCTTCCGCTTTTTGAGGGCCCTTTTGATCTCCTCTTGTTTTTCATTGAGCGCGATGAGCTGGATATTTATGACATTCCAATAGCTCGAATTACAGGGGATTTCCTGGGCTATTTACAACAGTTGGAAGAACTGAATATCGAGGTGGCCAGTGAATTCATTTTGGTGGCTGCCACGTTGATGCGGATTAAGTCGAAAATGCTGTTACCCCGCCCCCAACTTGATGAACAGGGCAACGAAATAGACCCACGCGAGGAACTGATCAGACACTTGCTTGAATACAAAAAGTATAAAAGCGTTGTGGATCAGTTCCAGAAGATGGAAGACCAGGAGCTTCAAAAAGAGAAGCGCGGTAATCTGAACAGGGAATTACGCCAGCTTGCCGAAAGCACCAATGTTGAAGCAGAGCTACAGGATGTGGACTTATTTAAGTTACTTCAGGTATTCGAAAAAGTACTTCGGCGCCATGAAGAAGAGAAGAACCGGCCCGTACACACCGTCATCCAATACCCGTTTACCGTGGAAGGCCAAAAAGAGTTTATTCTCAACCAGATCCACAGCCGGCGCCGGGTGGCATTTACAGCGCTATTTGAAGCGGCACCCACACGCGTTGCGTTGATTTTTAATTTCTTGGCTATTCTTGAGTTGCTCGCCCTGGGGCAACTGGGCATTCAGGTGGGTGAGGGCTACAATAACTTCTGGCTAACAAACAAGGACGACGTTGAGGCTGAAGAGACGGTATCTGGTGCCAAGAATTAACTTGTATTATGGATAGAATCGGAAAAGACGAGCTCTCCCGTAGCCCATTTGATGTATAGGCTAAAGCTAGAAAATATAGCGCAGACCAACCCCTCCTTGAAACCGCTGATAACCGGGGTCGAGCAAAACATCAGTAAACCAGACAACTTCGATAAAGGCGCTGACCGGTAAATATTGATAAGCATATTCAAATCCTACGGTCGCTACCGGGCCATACGTTATACGCGTTCGGGAGAATTGGCCGAACTGACCCCCCTCGGGAAGAGACTGGTCGGTGAAAAGATAATCATATTCAAGCGTGGTACTACGCCATTGCAAGCCGAGCCCGGCGTACAGTTGAAGGCCCTTGGAGATTCCGGATACGTCCCATTGGTGCAAAAACTTAGTTTCCAAAAACCAATCCGACCGGACGCGGTGCTGTACATAATTTACTGACTGCTCTGATGAAAGGCTATCAGGCAGGTATTGGCTCAATAGCGACCTGTAGTAACGATTGTACAGCCCGCTCGCTGATTTGCCCAGGTCTGCGGTGAGGGCCCAATTTTTATTTGGATAAAATTTGTACGTCAGGGCAAGGGGGTCACCCATTTTGAATCCAATACCCTGGTAGGGATAGGCACTCCGTTGGGTGATGGGGCAAAGTACGGCCGCCTTTGCGCGCGACATCGTTGGTGCCCTGAAGCGGCTGCTAACGGCGCTTTTCCTTGGCTGGGCGGCAAGAGCTGACGCCAGCGCCAGCGCAAGACTAAAATACACCAGTCTTAGGTATAGCTTCATACAAACAAATATAGTGGTTTTACCATACGAATCATGCTGGCGGTAAAATTGAAATGACGGATTTAGAGCACTTCCTTGTACTGCATTTTATGCAGGTGCGCATACCACCCGTTTTGCTGCAATAACTCCTCGTGGCGGCCGGTTTCTTTGATTTCGCCATGATCCAAAACGATGATCTTGTCTGCTTTTTTGATCGTGGAAAGGCGGTGGGCGATGACGATGGCTGTTCGGTTACTCATCATCTTCTCAATCGCTTCGCGGATCAATTCCTCCGTATCTGTATCGACCGAGCTGGTTGCCTCATCCAGAATCAGAATCTTCGGATTGTAGACCATCGCACGGATAAACGACAACAACTGGCGCTGGCCGACGGATAGCGTTGCCCCCCGCTCCATCACATTGTAGTCCAGTTGCCCGGGCAGCCGTTCGATGAAGCGCCGCGCCCCCACCAAATCTGCGGCCTGCCAAATCTGATCGTCTGTCACATCAGGATTCCCCAATGTGATGTTATACCGGATTGTACTCGAAAACAGAAAGACATCCTGCAGTACCAGCCCGATGTGTTGGCGTAGGCAGGTGAGGTCATACGCGCGCACATCCACCCCATCAATGGACAGCATGCCGCGATTGATTTCATAGAAGCGTGTCAGTAAACTGATAATAGAGGATTTGCCGGCCCCGGTTGCGCCCACCAGCGCCACGGTTTCGCCCGGGTGAATGTGCAGCGAAATGCCTTTCAATACATAGTTTGGCATGTTATAGGCAAACCACACCTGATCAAAATCAACTTCGCCGCGTACGGTTTCAGGCCGGTGGCTACCGTTTGCCACCAGATGATCGCGCTCATCCAACAGGGTCATGATTCTGGCCGAACTCACTATTCCCATTTGCAGCGTGTTGTACCGGTCGGCAATCATGCGGATCGGCCGGAAGAACATTTGAATGTAGAGAATGAACGCAATCAGCGTGCCGATGGTGACGTGCGTTTGCTCGGTATGAATAACGCCTTTTGCGCCATACCAAACCAGCAATCCGATGCCCATGGCCGAAATGATTTCGGCTACCGGAAAATATACGGAGTAATACAATACCGACCGGAGGTTTGCATCACGGTGTTCCTTATTGATTTCCCTGAATTTTGCGTACTCACGCTGCTCGCTTCCGAAGATCTGGACAACGGTCATGCCCGTCAGGTGTTCCTGCACAAACGTGTTCAGGTTGGCTACGGCATTGCGTACATCATTGAAAGCCACCTTTATCTTTTCCTTGAAAATATACGTAGCCAGCAACATGAACGGCACGGTACTCAGGCTCACCAAGGCCAGCCGCCAGTCCGTAAAGAACATGAAGGCAAGGATGAAGACGATCTGGAGCAGATCACCCGCCATGGCAGCCAGACCTTCGCTGAACACATCCGCCAGCGTTTCAACGTCTGAAATCGTGCGGGTAACGAGCCGACCGATGGGCGTTTTATCAAAAAATTTCAGGCGCAGACTGATGATGTGCTCGTAGAGCCGCACCCGGATGTCGCGGATGACAAACTGGCCAATGCGCCCAGACAGATAGGTATGGACATATTGCGCGAGCGACTGCGCCACTAACAGGCCAAGAATTCCCATCATCACGTACACCATACTCCAGTAATCGCCCACTGCGACGTGGTGGTCAAGGGTGTATTGAATCAACCACGGGCGCACGGGGGTAAGCAACCCCACCAGTACCGTAAGAAAAACCAGGAAATAGAAGTGACCGCGGTAGGGCTTGACGAACTGCAGGATGCGCCGCAGTATGGTAAAGTCGATGATGTTGCCGCTGCTGACTTGTTCTTTTTCCACCGCTAATCCAGAAAAATGTGGGAGGGATATTTTACGCGGTGCAAATAAAGCCCTTCCGGAGGAACATTCATACCTGCGCGCGAGCGGTTACGACTATTAATTACCTGTTGAAATTGCGCCACGGTGATTTTGCCGCTGCCTACGTCCAGCAGGGTGCCCACGATCGCGCGTACCATGCCGCGCAGGAACCGGTTGGCCGTGATGGTGAAAATCAGGACATGGCCCTCCTCGCGCCAGGTGGCTTTCTTCACTTCGCAGCGGAAGTGGTTGACATCGGTTTTCACCTTACTGAACGCCTCGAAATCATGTTCGCCAGACAAAAGCGCGGCAGCATCGCCGAGTGCGGAGATGTCAAGCGGCTTGTAACAGAAAAATGCCCTACCCACTTCGAGTGGGTCCTTGATCCGGGTAATCCGGTACTCGTAGGTGCGCTCGGTAGCAGCATAGCGGGCACTTGCGTCTGGTTTTACTTTTCGGATGGAGTGAATGGCAATGTCGGGTGGCAGGAATGAATTCAGTTGAACCAGAAATTTGTCGTACACAAAGTCAGTATCAATATCCGCATGAAAAAACTGTTGCCGGCAATGTACACCCGTATCGGTACGCCCACTGCCTACAATTTTCACTTCGCGGCGAAGGAGTTGACTCATCACCTCTTCGACAACCTGTTGTACGCCCTTTGCATTGGCCTGCGCTTGCCACCCGTGGTAATGGGCTCCAGTATATGAAATTTCAAAGAAGAAGCGCATGGAAGCTGTTGGTTCGATCAAGTTACAGGAGAAGAATATGATCCAAAGAAGAAGTGCATGTTCAGCCCGACGTCAGGAAAATACCGATACCATGAACGTCAACACGCCGCAGGCGGGTGGCACAAACTCATGTGCCGCTGGCCACGCCAACACCCCGCGAAAGGATTCGGGCATATTCATTTTTGTTCATCTCATATTCTCGTACACCACCGCTACCCCCTGCCCTACGCCCACGCACATGGTGGCGAGCCCGTATCGGATGTTACGTTTCTTCATTTCATAGAGGAGCGTAGCACTGATGCGCACCCCGCTGCAGCCGAGGGGATGGCCCAAAGCAATTGCGCCTCCGTTGACATTTACAAGTTCCGGATCCAGATTCAGCTCTTGCATACACGCCAGCGCCTGGGCGGCAAAGGCTTCATTCAATTCCACCAATCCGATATCTGAAATCTTTAAGCCTGCCCGGGCGAGTACTTTTTGCACAGCCGGAACGGGCCCCACCCCCATGTAGGCAGGATCAACTCCTGCTACCGCCATGGATACCACGCGGGCCAGCGGTGGCTTGTTCATTTTTTTCAGGATTGGTTCACTCGCCACCAGGGCAGCCGCGGCACCATCGTTGATGCCGGAGGAATTACCCGCAGTTACACTGCCGCCTTCACGAAAAGCCGGCTTCAAGGCGGCAAGCTTTTCCATTGAGGTTTCGCGCGGGTATTCATCCTTCTCCACGAAAAGTGTTTCTTTTCCCCTCTTAACCGGTACTGTGATCAGTTCATCGGCAAACCTTTTGGCACTATGTGCACGGGCGTATCGCTGTTGTGATTGCAGAGCAAAAGCATCCTGGTTGTCACGGGCGATTTTCCATTTATCGGCCACCAGTTCAGCGGTTTCTCCCATGGTGTACGGATGGTGCATTTTCGCCAGCGTTGGGTTGGTGAATCGCCACCCGAGGGTGGTATCATAGATTTCCGCTTTGCGCGAAAACGCTTCATCTGCTTTGGCCAGAACAAAAGGAGCCCGGCTCATGCTTTCCACACCTCCGGCTATATAGAGGTCTCCATCGCCAGCGCCCACACCCCGGGCGGCATCCATTATGGCCTGCAAACCGGAGGCACATAAGCGGTTGACGGTTACGCCCGCCACTGCCGCAGGCAAGCCGGCCAACAGCGCTGCCATGCGGGCCACATTTCGATTGTCCTCACCGGATTGGTTAGCCGCACCGGCTACTACATCTTCGATCCACTCGGGGGCAATGGCCGGGTTCCGCGTGAGTAGTTCCCGCAGGGCATGGGCCAGTAAGTCATCCGGGCGTACAGCGGCCAGGGAGCCGCCCCACTTGCCGATGGGGGTGCGGAGGATATCAAGTATGTAGGCAGTGACCATAGCAGGAATTTAGAGTTGTGCGGGTTTCGTTATTTTTGCAGCCCGTTTGTCCGGCAATTTAGAAAATCAGACAAGCATATGTGGCAGCGCATCCAAACCGTTTTTCTGGCCATCGTGGTAGTGAGCACGTTGCTGAGTGTGTTTCTGCCCATCTGGATACTGGATGATCCCGCTACCGGCATGCAGCATCAATTGTACCCCCTCCATTATACCCAGATACAAGAGGGTGTTCGCACCACGCACTATTTTCCGTATTCGCTTACTGCTATGTTGCTGATTGCGGCGGCCACCGTTGCCATTTCCACGATTCGGCGCTACGATAACCGGTTTACGCAGATTAAGCTGGGGATGCTCAACACGCTGCTTACCGCAGGCGTCATGATTTCCATCGTAGTATTTGTGAGTGACCTGACGAAAAACTATCCATCCGGCTGGCGCTATGGGCTGCCGTTCTACCTAGCCTTTGTATCAGTAGTCTGTAATTGGCTGGCGATCCGTTTTATCCGCCGAGACGAAAAACTCGTACGCGATGCGGAACGTATCCGATAAACTTTCCCCATCCCAATCTGTTTTCATCACATTAACCCTTACCATCATGGCACAAACAAAATTTGGCGAACTGACCGTAAATACCGTAGGCGAGCTACCGGCTGTGGGCGCTCCCGCTCCGGCATTTACCCTAACTGGCAACGACCTGAAAGACGTGAATTCGAAAGACTTTGTCGGCAGGAATGTCATCCTGAATATCTTCCCCAGCGTGGATACTGGTGTCTGTGCCACGTCAGTGCGTGAGTTCAACAAGCGGGCAGCAGGGTTGGCCAACACCGCGGTTATTTGCGTATCCAAGGATTTGCCTTTTGCCATGAAGCGTTTTTGTGGAGCCGAGGGGATCGACAAGGTG
>CANGUI010000002.1 GCA_947457025.1 Flammeovirgaceae bacterium
ATATGGATCGGGTTAAAGGAGCCGAAGAACAGGCCTATTTTCACACAACCAAGGTAAGGCAAAAAAACGGGCTATGCATCGGGGTGGAGGCCGCGGTTCCGGGCCGGGCGGCACATCAGGGATTATTTTTCTGATTCAAATCTACGCCGCGGTAGAAATCCAGATTTCGGTCGCGGAGCAGTTTGGTGATGTACACGATCTGGCCGGTGTGGTAGGCATAATGCTCCACCACGTGCAGAACAATGCCGATGCCGGAGAGGTGGAATGCCTGCACCTTGCGTATGCGCAATGCCTCGGCTTCCGGCAGGTTGCCGATGAGTGCTGAAGCCTCGCGCACCGTGGCCTGACAGGCGCCCCAGACCTCCGCTTTGGTGAGGCCGCCGCGGGTGGCAAACTCCAGGTCGCGCGTGCGCCGGTCGGGCTGCTGACCGAGGGACGACAGGATATACTGCGTAATGTTGCCGCGGAGATGAACCAGCGTGGTGCCGATGCTCAGCGTGCTGCCATTGGGTTGGTACCAGCATTCGCTCTCGCTGATCAGCGCCAGGCAGTTGCCAATCTTGCTGGTGTTCTCTTCCAGGCGCATGATGACGTTGGAGCGAAAATCGGATAGCCAAGACATAAAGCAAAAAAGCCATCATTTGGATGGCTTTCTGTGGGAGCTGAGGGGTTCGAACCCCCGACCCTCTGCTTGTAAGGCAGATGCTCTGAACCAGCTGAGCTAAGCTCCCGTTTTTGGGGACTGCAAAAGTAGTACAGTTTTTTGTTTGTGCAAATGCACAATCGGAATTTCAGGGGCGGTTTTTAATGCGGAGCATGTATCCGGATTGCGTTGTACCTTTGTATCACCATTTTTTAATCTTGAAGCGTTTACGAAAAATCATTCTTTACGCGTTCGCCCTGCTGCTTTTTACCATAGTTGCAATCAGCGGGGTTTTTTACCTGTATCGCAACCGCATACTTGAACTTGTTGTGGCGCAAGCCAACAAACAGCTAAAGACACCGATACGGGTTGATCAACTGAACGTAACGTGGTGGCGTGAGTTTCCACACCTGTCGGTGGAGTGCGTGGGCGTGTATGTGGAAGACAGCCATCCCGAAACGGCAGCCTTGTTTGTTGCGAAACGTGTATCGTTCGCATTTAATGCCTGGGCGCTATGGCGTGGAAAGTATGTGATTGAACGGATTGCCGTGCAGCAAAGTCAGACCTTCATCCGGATCAATCCGGCCGGCGTAGGCAACTATGACATTACTACCAAAACGGGCGACACCGCTGCCCTTTCGTTGCAACTTAACCGCATCTCCCTGACCGATGCATGGGTTTCCTACACAGATCTGAGGGCCAGGCAAGAACACCGGTTTGCCAGCGAGGAACTGTCCGCCTCCCTGACCAGCCGCGAGCACCTGTACGACATTGAAACCCGCGGATTACTGCGGGTAGAGCAAATCGGGGTAGGTAACGGTCGTTACCTCACCGACAAAGACTTCGGGGTGCAGGCTCACGTACTGTATGATGACAAGCGAAAGGAGGTGCGGATTGACAGTAGCATACTACAACACCAGAACAGCAGGTATCAGGTAGCCGGCACCTACACCTTAACGGATACGGCGAGAGTAAATTTGTCGCTGCAAGGTCGGGATGCCAATGTGCAAACATTGTTGACCTTCCTTCCAGCCAACGAAAAGCAGGCTTTGGCAAAATATCAGAGCGAGGGAAATGTGTATTTTTCCGCGGAGTTGAAGGGCAGACTTTCCGGCGCTGAATCACCGGCCATGCGCGTGCACTTCGGATGGGATCGCGCTTCCCTTTTTCATCCGGATTATGACATCCGGATGGAAGATGCGCACCTGGAAGGAACCTTAAACATGCCCGAACTAAGCGACATGACGAGTGCCACCCTTGATCTTCAAAACATCCGGGGGAAGGTGAACGGTGAGGAATTGTCTGCGCGCGTGCGGATCGAAAATTTTCAACAAGCGTGGTTAACGATGGATTTTACCGGAACGCTGAACGTTGGCTTCATCCACTCCATCTATCAGCCCGAAGCGTTTACCGCGCAAAGTGGAACAGTCTCGGGTAGCTTGCATTATGAGGGACCTCTCAGCAGAGGACAAACAGTTGTGCCTGTACGCAAGCTGGACGGCACACTCCTGTTTCAAAAAGTTCACCTCACAGTACATGACCCTGCACTCGAGCTGGTTGACCTCACCGGGCAGGTTTCGTTCACGCAGGCTGATGTTACGCTGAGCAACTTCTTCGGGCGTACGGGCAATACCGACTTTTATGTCAACGGACTGTTCAGAAACGTAGTGAACCACGTGCTTTCCGCTACGGAACCGGTGCGAGTTGATGCTGAACTGCAATCTCAAAATATGTACATCGATGAGCTGGTGGAGCGCTTCCAAAGCCGGACGGACACTCAAGCCGGTGAGCCCTTCCGGCTATCTCCGGCCTGGACGCTGAATTTCAACTGCCAGATTGATCGGCTGCAGTACAAAAAATTCAAGGCTCGTTTTCTCGCGGGCGATCTGCAAATCCGCCATCAGCTGGCTGCAACCCGCAATGTGCAGATGAAGACGATGGGGGGCGACCTCACATTCAACGCAATTGTGGACACTCAAACCCGAGGCTTGGTAGATGTTGTTGGTGGATTTCAATTAGGTAAAATCTTTTTAGACAGTATCTTTTTTGTGTTTGACGACTTTGATCAGAACTTCATCCGGGCAACACACCTGAAAGGACGCGTGGACGCCGATGTAGCTTTGGAGATGACCCTCACCGATCAATTGAAGCTTCGGCCCGAGACATTGATAGCCGATGTTACGGCTACCCTGCGCGGGGGTGAATTGAACAACTTTGATCCATTCCAGAAGCTAAACCGCTACCTGGACGATGAGGGCCTGAGTAAGTTGCAGTTTGCCGACCTGCGCAATGAAATCCACATCGAAAATCAGACAATCTACATGCCACAGATGGAAATCCGAAGCAATGTCACCACCATTCAGCTGAGCGGTACGCACACTTTCGCACAGCAATTCGACTATCGGCTCGTGGCTCCGCTGCGTAATCGGAAAAAAATTGACCCAGACGAAGCGTTCGGAGCCATTGAAGAGAGTAAGGGGAAAAGCAGGATATTTTTAAAGATCACCGGCACACCGGATAATTACGATGTGAGCTACGACAAGTCGGCTGTAAAACAAAAGATCGCGGGTGATCTGAAGAAAGAGGTGAAAGAATTGAAAGATGCGTTCCGCCTAAAAGGCAAGCAAAAGAAAAAAGAACTGGAACTATCTGATGAAGAGTTCGACTGGCGGTAAGCCTCAGGCTTTTATTTCAGGTTCGGCTTCGCTCTCTTCCCGCATTTCATCCCAGCGCTCGGGTTCTTCGTTATGCAGGTACTCGAGAAGTTTTTGTTCGACCTGGCGCAGCTTCAGGCCACGCAGGAATTTTCCGTTCCGGGCGAGGATCAACCTGCCTGTTTCTTCCGAGACGGCAATCACTAACGTATCGGTAACCTCACTCATGCCGATGGCCGAACGGTGGCGCAACCCGAAATGGGCGGGCAGATGATCATTCTCGCTTACCGGCAAAACGCAGCGCGCGGCCTTGATGCGGCCTTTATGGATGATAACCGCGCCGTCGTGCAGCGGACTGTTTTTATTGAAGATGGATAGCATCAGGCGTTTGGACACATCAGCATCCAGTTTATCACCCGTTTCGAGGTAGAATTTCAATTCGGTCTCGCGCGAAAAAACAATCAACGCCCCGGTGCGGGTAGCCTTTAGTGTTTTCAGTGCTTCCATGAGTTGCGGCACGTCGAAGTCTTCATGGTACTTCGAGCGCCAGTTGGAGATCGAGCCAAACCAACCTTCGCGATTAAATTCGGTAGTGCGGCCCAGCACGAGCAAAAATTTCCGGATCTCCGGCTGGAACAGAATGATCATCGCCAGCACCCCGACCCCCATAAACTGGCCGAGGATCGTGGCGAGCAGCTCCATTTCGAGAGCCCGTACCAACAGGTAGATGAGATAAAGAGCGATGATCCCCAAAAAAATATTTACCGCCAGACTGCCGCGAATCAGTTTGTACACCTGATAAAGCAGAACCGCTACGAGCGTTACATCGGCCAGGTCAACCCAGGTAACTTCCAGGAATCCGATTGAAAAAAGTAACATCATCGCCGGGTAAAGTTACATCATTTCGGTGTGGGCTGCCGCGCTTTCGACTTGAAGAAATAGCGTGACGGTTTCCACCGCCGCCTTCACATCATGAACGCGCAGGATGTCAGCACCTTTTTGCAACGCCACCATGTGCAAAGCTGTGGTGCCGTTGAGGGCTCCGGCGGCATCGGTACCCAGGGTACGCCACACCATGCTTTTACGCGATAGCCCCACGGCTACGGGTACGGCCAGCACGTGGAGACGCTCGAGGCAGGCCAGCAGGGTATAGTTCTGGTTTACGGTCTTGGCAAAGCCAAAACCGGGGTCAATGAGAACATCGCAAATACCGGCTTGTTGGCAAGCCGCCAGTGTCCGGTGAAAATAGTCGACTATTTCATACACCAGATTTTCGTACTGCGTCTGTTCTTGCATCGTCTGCGGGGTGCCACGCATGTGCATGGCCAGATAAGGTACCTGGCAGCGCGCCACGGTGGCAAGCATGGCGCCATCCAGCTGGCCGGCTGAGATGTCGTTTACCAGAGCTGCACCAGCCTCCACGGCTTCGGCAGCTACGCGGGCACGAAACGTATCGATGGATAGCCATGCGTGAGGCAGTTCTCGCGCAAGTATCCTGATGGCGGGGAGCACGCGTTTCAACTCGTCTTCTTCGGAAACGTGGGCGGCCCCCGGCCGCGAAGAATAGCCCCCGATATCCAGGAAATCTGCACCCTCGGCCAGCATCTGCTCTGCGCGCACAATCAGGTTACGTTCATCTTCCACCCGGCTGCCCGGGTAAAAGCTGTCGGGCGTGATGTTCAGGATACCCATGACACGGGGGCGGTCTAGCACCAGCAGACGGCCCCTGCCCCGAAGTGTTTTGTTTCTTGAAAAGAGTTTATTTTGCACGCTCAAATGACGGATATAACGCTGAACCAATATAATGAGGTGATCGGCACCTGCAAAGAATTATTTGCCAAGAAAACGCACGACTACGGCACGGCCTGGCGCATCCTGCGGCTACCGAGCATCACCGATCAGGTGTTCATCAAAGCACAGCGCATCCGCAGCATCCAGGAGAAAGGCGTGCAGCGGGTAACCGATCCCATCCGAGACGAGTTTATCGGCATCATCAACTACTGCATTATCGCCCTGATGCAGATGGAGTTGACCAATGAAGACGGAATGGAACTGACGTTCACCGATCTGGAACCACAGTATGATCATGCTGTGGCACAAACCCTGGCGCTGCTACAAAATAAAAACCACGACTATGCCGAGGCATGGCGGGAGATGCGCGTCAGCAGTATGACCGACATCATCCTGATGAAACTCTATCGCGTAAAGCAGATTGAAGACCATGCGGGAAAGACGCTCGCCAGCGAGGGTGTTCGCGCCAACTATCAGGACATGATCAACTATGCCGTTTTTTGTATGATCAAATTGAACGAAGGGAAATCCTGAGCAACCATGCAACGATTCATCGATCTGTTTTCAAAATTTTTTGTTGGCGGCCTGTTCATCTTCTCCGGGCTGATCAAACTCAACGACCCGGTGGGCACCGAAATCAAACTCGAGGAGTACTTTGAGGTATTCGCCTCCGACTTCGGTTCCTTTTTCCATTTGTTCATGCCGTGGGCACTTGAGATTGGTTTCATCCTGATTGTTCTGGAAGTCGTGCTGGGCGTTGCGATTCTGATCAACTGGCGCATGAGCCTAACCACCGTTGTGCTGGTGGGCCTGCTAACCTTCTTTACCTTCCTAACGTTTTACTCGGCCTATTTTAATAAAGTGACCGATTGTGGGTGCTTTGGTGATGCCATCAAACTCACACCGTGGGAATCGTTCTGGAAAGATATCGTACTCATGATCTTTTCGCTGCACTTGTTTTGGCACCGCCGCCGGTTTACCGACATCCTCCGCACGCGGGAAGGGTATGCGGTGATCGTTGTCGCACTCGTTATCGCCGTTTACCTGGGGGTGTACGCCATCCGGCACCTGCCTTTCATCGACTTCCGCGCTTACCGCGTGGGCAACCACATCCCCTCGCAAATGCTGCCGCCCGAGCAGCCCGTGATTGAATATCTGTTTTCCCGGAATGGTGAAGAAATTGCCTCCAAAGATTTTATCACCGACACAACCTACACGTACGTATCATCGCGCATCCTTAACGAAGATCGGATCAAACCAAAGATCACGGATTATGCAGTCAGTTCTCCGGAGGGAGAAGATAAAACCGCATACACGTTCGAGGGCAACCGATTGATGATTGTGATGTACGACGTACAAAAGGCGAACCCCGCGAAGATGGCGGAGATTCGCGCATTAACGCGTGCGCTTGACGGCCAGGTTGATTGTTTCATCCTGACTTCTTCCGGCTACGAACAAGCCGAGGCATTTCGGCACGAATACCAACTGGCTATTCCATTCTACCTGGCTGATGCCACCGTTTTGAAGACGATCATCCGCGCAAACCCGGGTATTTGCCTTTGGAAAGGAGGAACCGTGCTTGCCAACTGGCACTACAACGACGCCCCGGAGGCGGCGGAGGTACTCCGGCTGATTCGGTAGCCATGCGGGTTTTTCTAATCGGGTTGCCGGGGGCTGGAAAGACAACTTTGGGGAAGGCCCTGGCCGCTCTTCTTGGTAGGCCCTTTATTGATCTGGATCAGGTTATCGAGTCTGGGGAGCACATTTCGATACCGGAAATTTTCCAGCAGAAAGGGGAGGCACATTTTCGGGAATTGGAACACGCCTACCTCATCGCACAGATCAATGCTCACCCGGATTTCGTAATGGCGACCGGGGGCGGTGCACCCTGCTTTCATGCCAACCTCAACCGTATGGATGCAGCCGGTATAACAATTTTTCTGGATGTGCCGGCGGCCGAAATCGTCCGACGTATGGAGCAATCTTCCGCGACCGAAAGACCACTTCTGGCGAACGTAGGGCGGGCGGAATTAAAAGACCGGATTGAATTTTTGCGCAGCCAACGGTTGCCCTTTTACCGGCAAGCCCGCTTTACCGTTACCGGGATTGCTCTTCAGGCGGCTGACCTGATCAGAACGGCCAGCCTATCGTCACCATCATCTGAGTAGCGCGCTGGTCATACACAAGCAGCGGCGCCGGAGCTGAACTGACCCGATACGGGCGATAGGACAGCGATCCTGTGCTGAGCATGCCGGTGACATCCACGAAAAAGTTTTTTTGGCGATACCCCATGCCTACTGAGAGTGTTTGCCAGTTGCGTGCCACCCCATTTTGTTCCGTTGCAAACGGATCCGGCATAAACTGGTAGCCGCCGCGGAAGCGCAACTTTTCCAGCCGCAGCTCGCCACCGAACCGCACATTAATGACCGACTTATACAGATTCCGGATACGCTCATTGTCGCTGTCGTACGACACATCAAACGTGTTGGAGCGATAATTGGCACCGCCATAGTTTACGCGTTCTATGTCTGCGGTAATCAACCCGTGTTTTCCGGCAAAGACTGTTGCGCCGATGCTCAGCCGCCCCGGTGCGCGTAAAAGATACTCCGATATGACGACATCTGTTGTGGCTTCTTCGTTGTTGATAAACTCTCCGGGTTGATACTCAAAATTTTTCCAACTGGTATTCATGCGGGCGTTGTAGGAGTCGGTTAGCAAATAACCGGTTGGGGAGGTGTATGCGACTCCCAACTGGAGAGCATCTTTCAGGCGGTAGATTGCACCAAGGTTCAGGTTGAGCCCCGAGCCCCGAATCTCCAGGGTCTCCCGCAGGCGAAGATTGTCCACTGGTTCATTCACAAAGTCTTCCCGGTATAGTTTCTGCGACTGGTACCGTATGGTGGCGATAGCCAGCCCGGCACCCAGAAAAAGCTTGTCCTGCACATTCACGCCGTAAGAAAAATTCCATTGGCTTTGTGCACCCCGCAACTCGATGGTTTCGCGTTGTGTCGGCTGCCCTGCCACGTCGGTGAAATAATCCCGATCGCTGTTGGCAGGGTTGAGAATGGTGGCTTCCCCAATAAGATAATTATTGTAGGCTAATTCGGTTGGCGTATTGAACAACGCACCGCCGGATTTGAATTGTGTAGGCGGAAGTCCGGTGGCATCTTCGATGAAATAGTCGATGATGGATGTATTCGGATTCAGCCCTCCGTATTCTATGTTCTGGTTGAAATCATTGAGCCGGGTGTGCGATACGGCAAAATTCCCCTTCAATATGCCACTGCTGTTTTTATCCGAGGAAAAGACTATTCCGAAATTCGGAATCCGGAATTGTGAGCGATTGGCGCGGTTGTTGGCCGATAGTTCTGTATTTCCACTGAAGTAGGTGCCCGTGTTGCTCAGATCGAAATAGCCGAGTGAGAAAGAAAACTCAGAGCGATTGTACATCCCCAGGCCGGCCGGGTTGGATGCGGCCGTACTGATATCACCGCCAAGGGCTGTTTGAGCGCCACCCATCGCCAGGATACGGGCGCTACCGCCCGGCTGAGTACGGCTGAACATCAGCGCAGACTCCACAAAACTCTGGGCATCCAGGAGGTGCGAAAAGAGCATACCTATCCCGCCCAGCACACCGATGCCCCACCACTTCGTCATATGTTGTACAGTTGGTTAATCGCGACCGCGACCTCGGCTACCGCCAGAAGAACCGCCACCCGAAGATCCGCCACCACTGCTGCTGCGCGAACCACCTCCGTAGTTACCCCCGCTGTTCCAGGAACTGCGCGACGGCGTTGATTCAAAGCTACTGCTTCGTCCATTCGAGTTGCTGTTACCACTGCTCCAGGAAGATCGCGTGTTCGTGTTGGAGTCGCTCCAGCCTGAGCGCGCGGGGGCGCTGCTTTCGGAGCGGGCACGCCAAGTACGATCGTAGTAGTCGGAACTGGCCTCGCTGCGCGAGCGCCCTGAATTGACCTCGCGGCCCGTGCGCGTATAGCTGGGTTGCGATTGCCGCGCATTATCATACGCATTGTTGTTCAATGTAGAACTGCGATCCTGGCGGCGTTGGTACGCCACGCGCTGCGCTTCATGTCCGGGAAGGATGATGATCGGGCGGTTCCAACCCCAATTATTCCATCCCATACCCCAGGGAGAATTCCAGCCGCCGCCGGCCCAGCCCATGCACGACCAGCACGAGTTCCAGCCCATACCCCAGGGGTCATTCCAAGTATTCCAGAAACTCATCGAAGGGCTGCCCCACATGTTCCAGGTATTCCAGCCGAAACCCAAACCCCAACCTGCATTAAAACCGGGACGCATCATCCTCGGGTCATTCCAACCCCACGGACTCCCCCAGCCTGAATTCAACCCGAGGCCAGGGCCCATCATCCACGGGTTCATCATCCAGGAATTTCCCCATCGATTAAAGTTGCTATTCGGCATACTCGCCAAACTCTGGTTTACACCCACCGGCTGGTAGGTTGCAGAGAAGTACCCCGTCTCCTCAACAGCCTCTTCGGATGTGTTGGTCATTGTTCTCGCCTGATAGTCCGGGTTTACACCCCAGCCCGAATAGCTGTAGCTATTCGTTGGGTTGATCCTCACCTCAGCAGCAGGTGATGCCGTCGCTGTCGGCTCCCTCCTTGCCGGGCGATGTGTCATCGAACGCTCTTGCTCCTTCACCCGGTCTTTAGAGTTGAAGTACATGTCATCGTACTCTTCCTGTGCCCACGTCAGCCCACTCACCAACATCAAAGCCACTACCATTTGCGTTTTCATAGTATTGCGTTTTGAATCTCGTCTCTTACTTAAACGGTTTCCCTTGTTTAAAGGCGTAATTGTTTAACAAGTATACGAAAAAAATGATTCGAGATGTTGGCACCGGGCGGCTGGTAGTTTGGCCAACTACCAGCCAAACGCGCACCAGCCACCTCACGTTACCCTAAAAGCGGTTTTTTTAAGTAGAACCGGCCTTCCTGCTGGTGATTCGCATGCCCCTAACCGCCTATTCCGGTTATATTTGCGGCCGTTAGACAAACCGTTACATGGGTAAAGAGATTACATCCCGTAAGGAAGATTATTCACAGTGGTACCTCGACCTGGTAAAAAAAGCTGATTTGGCCGAAAACTCGGATGTTCGGGGCTGTATGGTGATCAAACCCTACGGCTATAGCATTTGGGAAAAAATGCAGCAGGGTTTAGACAAAATGTTTAAGGATACGGGTCACGTGAATGCTTATTTCCCGCTGTTCGTGCCCAAAAGTATGTTCGAAGCGGAGGAGAAAAATGCGGAAGGGTTTGCCAAGGAATGTGCGATCGTCACCCATTACCGCCTCAAGAACGACCCGGCTGCAAAAGGAAAGTTGATGGTTGATCCGGACGCTAAACTGGAAGAGGAACTGGTGGTTCGTCCCACCAGCGAGGCCATCATCTGGAGCACGTATAAGAAATGGATACAATCCTACCGCGACCTGCCCATCCTGGTAAACCAGTGGGCAAACGTGGTTCGGTGGGAAATGCGCACGCGCCTGTTTTTGCGTACGGCAGAATTTCTCTGGCAGGAAGGACACACCGCGCACGCCACAGCGACGGAAGCGATTCAGGAAACCCGCCAGATGCTGGATGTGTATGCCGACTTTGCCGAAAACTTCATGGCCTTGCCGGTGATCAAGGGCGTGAAATCGCCGGGAGAGCGCTTTCCGGGTGCAGTTGACACGTACTGCATCGAAGCAATGATGCAGGATGGTAAAGCCCTGCAGGCGGGAACCAGCCATTTTCTCGGGCAGAATTTCGCACGGGCTTTTCAGGTGCAGTTCGCCAACAAAGAGGGCAAGCTGGACTACGTCTGGGGTACCTCGTGGGGCGTGAGCACGCGCCTGATGGGCGCGCTGATCATGGCGCACAGCGATGATGACGGACTCATCCTTCCACCCAAACTTGCCCCGATACATGTAGTGATCGTGCCGATTTTCAAGAGCGAGGAAGAACTCATCAAAATCTCGGAGCAGGCGAACCTGATCCATGCACAACTGCGGCAGGCTGGCCTGTCGGTGAAGTTCGACAACCGCGACACCCACAAGCCGGGTTTCAAGTTTGCCGAGTACGAAATGCGCGGGGTGCCGATACGGCTGGCTATCGGCCCGCGTGATCTGGAAAACGGGACCGTTGAACTAGCCCGCAGAGATACGAAAGAGAAAAAGGTGGTAGCCCAGAACGAAGTGGCAGCTCTTGTTCCCACCTTGTTAGCCGAAATCCAGCAGAACATGTACAACCGGGCGTTGGCGTTTCGGGAGCAGATGACCACGCGGGTGGACACATTTGCCGATTTCAACAAAATTCTGGACGAAAAAGGAGGCTTTTTATTGGCGCATTGGGATGGTACTGCCGAGACGGAGGCCGCCATCAAGGAGGAAACAAAGGCAACCATCCGCTGTATCCCGCTTGACGCACCAGAAGAGGCAGGAGTTTGCGTATATTCCGGAAAACCCTCTGCCCGGCGGGTACTATTTGCCCGCGCCTACTAAACAAACCGCTGTGGGCTGCGGATAAGATGTAAAACCTGAGTAGCTTTGAAGCAATGGAATGGCTCGTTGTACTGGCGCTGGTTTCACTCGGTTTGTTGCTGATTGTCATTGAGGTGATCTTCATCCCGGGCACGACACTCGTAGGGCTTGTGGGGTTTATCTTTGTGGCGGTCGGGGTGGCGCTCAGTTTCCGGTATTTCGGGCCCGACACCGGATGGGCTACGCTCGGTGGTTCCGCCGTAACCGCAGGAGGGGTGCTTTACTTCGCCCTGAAAACAAATGTGTGGCGGCGGTTTTCACTCAAGTCTTCCGTGCAGGGCAGGGTGAACGAAGGAATCCTGGATGCCCTGAATGTGGGTATGACGGGCACGAGCACATCGGTGCTTCGACCAATGGGCAACGCGGAGATCAACGGCCGCCTGTACGAAGTGCGGACATTGGGCGAATATGTGGAAAGCGGTCAGTCTGTGCGCATCATCCGTATCAGTGACCATAAAATTTTTGTCGAATCATTTAACTAAATTATCATATGGCAGAGCTAGGTATCATTGTTATTGTCTTTTTAAGCATCATCGGCTTTTTCCTGTTCATGTATTTCATTCCGGTGGGCTTATGGATCACCGCTATTTTCGCCAGCGTTGACGTCACCATTGGCGAGCTCATTGGCATGCGGATTCGTAAAGTGCCTCCGGGTGTGATTGTCAACTCCCTGATCACGGCTACCAAGGCCGGCTTACAACTTACCACGCGCGATCTCGAAACCCATTACCTCGCGGGTGGCAATGTGCCCAATGTGATCCGCGCCCTGATCTCAGCCGACAAGGCCAACATCAGCCTGAGTTTCAAACAGGCAACCGCCATCGACCTGGCCGGTCGCGACGTATTCGAGGCCGTGCAGATTTCGGTTAACCCGAAAGTCATCACCACCCCGAAGGTAGCGGCCGTTGCTGCCGATGGAATTCAATTGATTGCGATCGCGCGGGTAACCGTGCGTGCCAGCATTGCGCAACTTGTGGGTGGCGCCGGCGAAGACACTATTCTGGCCCGCGTTGGCGAAGGCATCGTAACATCCATTGGTTCGGCCAAATCACATAAAGAGGTGTTGGAAAACCCCGATAAGATTTCGAAAGTGGTTTTGTCGCGCGGCCTCGATGCCGGTACCGCCTTTGAAATTCTCTCGATTGATATTGCCGATGTTGATGTGGGTGCAAACATCGGTGCGAAGTTGCAGACCGATCAGGCGGCAGCCGACCTGAAAGTGGCGGAAGCTAAAGCCGAAGAGCGCCGCGCGATGGCCGTGGCTGTGGAGCAGGAAATGAAGGCAAAGGCCCAGGAAGCGCGCGCAAAAGTAATCGAAGCCGAGGCGGAGATTCCCAGATCTATTGCTCAGGCTTTTATGAGCGGCAATCTGGGGGTAATGGACTACTACAAAATGCAGAATGTTCAGGCTGACACCGAAATGCGCCAGTCGATTTCGAGTTCAGGTAAGGGCGGCACTACGAAGCAGTAGAACACATCACCCTCGCGTTACACTGAAGCCGGATCGCTCCGGCTTTTTTTGTCTACTCAAACTGTCAACGCAGGTCAAGTTAAAGCCCCTGCCCGTGTGGTCGAGTTGTGGGTTTGTAAGGAAATGCCACCCGCCAAAGGCCGCGCACATCGCCTTGCTTATACCCAACTGCTTTGTCGCCGGGGTAGAGCTGGCGAATCAACCGATCGTTTTTTTTCAACAATTCATTGCCTGGCGTACCGTGGCAATTCAGGCAGAGCGCCTGGATGATGATCGGCTTGTAGTAAATCACCGTATCGTTCTTGAGCACCAGTTTCGGGGTGATTGGATTTTTCTCGTTCTGATCGTTGGTAAAACCTTTGATCATAAACTCTTCCAGCCGGTCGGCTTTATTGTTCCGGTTGCGGGGCTTGTTGGAAACTCGGCGCAGGGAAACGTGCTGCGTCCGGGCAAGCGAGTCGGTCAGGGGAATAGCACGCACGTTACAATGTTGTAATGCTGCCTCGATGCCGCCACGCTGCAGGGCCGTCTGCAACTCACCACTGATCGCGGCAAAGGCTACCTTCGTGATGGTATCGCCCTTCAGTAAGAATTGTTCCCGGTCGGCTGCGGGCAATTTCGTCTCTTGTGATTTCTGCCCACAGGAAGCGAGACCAAGAATAACCAGAAAAAAACCGAATATCCGCATATCACGCCGGCTTGGTAACCTGCACCGTTGGCTGCAAAGATACGGTAGCATTTATTGAGTTGGTTATCAGGCATGCCTGTTCTGCCTTCTCCAGCACGCGGAGAGCTTTCGCTTCATCAGCATGGTTGGCGATAATCAGCGTTGGACGCAAGGTAACGCGGGTCATCCGGTATCTGCCCTCCACAAGGTCCAAATCACCGGCCGCCGCGCACTCGAACGCGTCAAAAGATAACCTGGAGTTTTCAGCAATAGCCAGGAAGGTCGTCATGAAGCAACTGTTTACTGCGGCGGTGAACAGGTGCTCGGGCGACCAGGTACGCCCCACACCTCCCGGAAAGGGAGGCGGTGTAGCCACTTCGAAGGTGGTGGGTATGCCACTAGCAGAAAGAAGGCCTACGCGGTCTTGCCGCCAGGAAATATTTACCTGATAGGAATGCGGAAGGTTCATCGATTACTCACTTTTGTCTCCAACTGAGTTGCCCCGGACGTTTTCCGCTGGGGTTGCGGAACCACCGCGCAGCCGACCACACCGCAACAGGAAATATTGAAGAGGCCCTGTAGGAACGTAACGGCACCCAAAGTAGCTATGAGCGAATCGCGATACACAATGCCGGCGGTTACTGCCAACAGCCCCAAGACCACACGCAACAGGCGCATGGCATTCCACAATCCCAGCCTTATTCCCGTGATCATCCCACCTTGTGTTGAAGACTCATCCAGCCGCCCCCGTTGTACACCTCAAAACCTTTTGCTTGCAGCAGCGACTTGGCCGAACCGCTGCGCCCCCCGCTTGCGCAGCAGGTGATCACCACTTTGTCTTTGCGAATCCGGCTAATCTGGTTTTCGAGTTGGTCGAGCGGAATGTTGACGGAGCCCCGGATATGACCGGCGGCATACTCCCCCTTTGTGCGCACGTCTATAATCTGAGCTCCGTTTTTCACGAGCTCCGGGTAATTCACTTTGGGACCGAGTCCAAAAAGTTGTTTTAACATTTCCATCATACTTTAGATTTGTTGATTTCTGGCACAAAGTTGGCAACCAGCGCTGTCCCTGCCTGTGACTTGAGTCACGCGGCGCAAAAAATCAGGGAAAAAGTTTTTCTTCTCTGGACGGCAGGCGTGCAAAAAACGTGTGGGTTCCCGCCTGATAGAGAAGCAGTTCGTACACCATGGGGATTTTGCTGAGCCCTTCCCGCGTCAGCACGCCGTATTTCCCCGCCTGCCGCACGAGCACATCCGTGTTTGGCAAGACCTGCAACACGTCAAAGCGGGGCTCAATCAGCACCATGCCCTGCCGGTCAGCCATGCCAACGAGGTTTGATAGTTCGATGCGGTAATCGCCCGAAGCCAGTTCATGCACGGCACTGTAGCGAAGTGGAATAACCAACTCTCCTTTGCGATTGATCACGCCCCATCTGCCATCCCGTGAAACAATGGAACGATCGGCCGAAAAGGGAGCCACTGAATCATAGTTCGGATTGATTACCACCTGGTCTTTGGTGTTGACATAGCCCCAGCGGCCGAGAATTTTTACAGCAGCGAGCCCTTCGCTGAAAAACCCGATGCCTTCGTACCGATTTGCCACGCGGAGTTTTCCTTTCGCATCCAGAAATCCATAGCGGCCATCGCGCTGAAAACCGCGCATGCCTTCATGCTCGGCAAACCATTCCGGCAGTGGGCGCTTTTCCACTTTCGGCAGCGGCACGGTTGCAGCCGGGACTGGCTCGTGCTTATGCTCACGCCCATCCAGGCCGATCAGCCGGTCCGGTTGGCCGGGTAGCTGCTCCCGGAGGTATCCGTTCTCAACGCGCAGCGAATTCATGGTAAAGTAGATCACCCTGCCATCGAGTCGCTTCAACCACGTAGCCGTCGGTTCACGCAGCAAGTAGTAGTCTTCCGCTACAAGCTCAAGCGGGTAAGGTTGCGGCCGCAGCAGCCAGCGGTCTGCCGGCGAAATCAGACCGTAAAGCCCTTTAAAACGGACGGCGAGCATTTCCTCGCCTACTTGCAGGATACTGTCGTACACACAGGCCACCTGTTCGTTGCCATAGCGGTCGACAACGCCGGCATAGGCGTTGGCGACTACCACAAAGCGGTTATTGCGGAAAGGCAGGATGTGGTCGTAGTAGCGTTTGGTTTTCCGGATTCCGAATGTGTCGTACACACTCCACATCGGTTCTCCCCAGGGTCGTTCTACAGCGCGAATGAGACTCCCCTGAACATGCAGCGAATCGAAACGGATGGGTAAAACCTCCGAGCCATCCGCGCGAATCAAGCCGAACTTCCCCTCTAGCCGGGCCAGCCAATGGGGGCCGCAACGCTCTAATTGTTCATAGCGGGTGGGCAGTTGGGTGGCCCAGTTTTGCGTCAGCAACCCATAGCGATCTGCCTGCCTGATCCGGATATACGGGGGCACCGCATCTAGTTCATCGGCATGGAGCGTATGCCTGGTTTCATGGTCGGCCGAGATGATCTTCCACTCCGGAAAGGTCCGGCCCCGCCAGTATTGGTCGTATTGGATTTCGCGGTAACGCGCCGGCACCGCCCACTCCCCCTGCCGGGTGATGAGGCCCTGGTGAAGCTGCTGGTAGACAATAGCATAGTCATGCTGAAAGGCCGAAAGGCTGTCGATGGTGAAGTCGGTGAGCGCTTCGCCCGACTCGGAAAACAGGGCCATCTTACGATCGAAATCCTCGACCGCGAAACGCAAAGTACCGAGCGGCGTAACCGACCGGTACTTCAATGGAATGACGCGCTGGTCGGACAAGGTGATCACGCCATGCTCGTAACGGCTGCCATTCTTATTGAAGACAATCGCCCGCAGCCCGACCACCTGGAGGCCATCGTAATGAAAGGGTATGGAGGGCTTGCCGTCTGGCGGCAGCAGGCCGAACTTGGTGGTGAACGGGTTCAACTCGCGGGCAGCCAGAAAATAATCACCGCCGGCCGGCCGCAGTTCCTGAAAGTCGGGAGGTGTGATTTCTTTTTTTTCCAGGTGCAGCAGGCCCCACCGGTTTTGCAGGCGGTAGCCGGTTAGGCCGGCAGTAACCGAGAACGTTCCGTCCGACCAGCCAAGCGCATCAAAGCGGGGCGGAACCACTACGACGCCCTGCGCATTGCGGAGGCCCACTTTGCCCCCTTCGGAAAAAGGTTGAAACTGCCCGGCAGCGGGCAGGAAAGAAAACACCAGCAGTGCAGTGAGAAGAAAAAGCCGCCCCATCAACAGGCAAATGTACATAAAGAGCCGTGAGCCGAATCCCTGCAGCAGGCTGATCGAAATTCTATGGCATTCCGTACTTTTGCCGCCTGTTTACGCTGGGGCGGTGAAGCCGCAGCCGCATACACTATGGCGCTGGAACAAGAAATCGCAAAACGCAGAACGTTCGGAATCATCAGCCACCCGGATGCTGGCAAAACCACGCTGACGGAAAAGTTACTACTGTTTGGGGGAGCCATCCAGAAAGCCGGCGCCGTGAAATCGTCAAAAATCAAAGACCATGCCCGCAGCGACTGGATGGAGATCGAGAAGCAGCGCGGTATTTCCGTGGCCACCTCGGTGATGGGTTTTCATTATCACGATACGAAAATCAATCTGCTGGATACCCCCGGCCACCAGGATTTTGCTGAAGACACGTACCGAACCCTGACGGCGGTGGACAGCGTGATCATGGTAATCGATTGCGTGAAGGGCGTGGAAACCCAGACCGAAAAACTAATGGATGTCTGCCGCATGCGGAACACGCCCGTGTTGTGTTTTATTAATAAGCTGGACCGCGAGGGGCGCGACCCGTTTGAACTGCTGGACGAGATTGAGGAGAAGCTGAACATCCACGTGCGCCCGCTGAGTTGGCCGATCGGCATGGGCAAAGGTTTTCGCGGCGTGTATAGTTTATATGAAAAAAGCCTGCACCTGTTTACCCCTTCGAAGACCACGGTGGAAGAAGGGATCAAAATTGAAAATATCCAGGACGAACAGATCGGCAACCTGATTGGTGAAAATAATGCCCGCCAGCTGCGGGCGGATGTTGACCTGATTGAAGGTGTGTACCCCGAGTTTGACGTCAGCGAATACCTTGCGGGCCGCGTGGCTCCCGTTTTCTTTGGCAGCGCAGTGAATAATTTCGGTGTGAAGGAATTGCTTGACACGTTCATCCGGATCGCCCCGGTGCCGCTGCCCCGCGCCACGACCCTCCGCACCATCGTTCCGACGGAAAAAAAATTCTCCGGTTTTATTTTCAAGATCCACGCGAACATGGACCCTAAGCACCGCAACCGGATTGCCTTTCTGCGCGTCTGCTCAGGTAAGTTCGAACGCGGAAGCAACTATTATCATGTACGCCAGGAAAAGAGTCTGCGATTTTCCAACGCCACAGCCTTCATGGCGCAGGACCGCGAAACCATTGACGAAGCCTGGCCAGGCGACATTGTAGGGATTTTCGATACGGGCAACCTGAAGATTGGCGACACCCTCACCGAAGGGGAAGCAACGACCTACACCGGCATCCCCAGCTTTTCACCGGAGATCTTCAAGGAGGTGGTGAACAAAGACGCCATGAAAACCAAGCAACTCGAAAAGGGGCTGCAACAATTGATGGAGGAAGGTGTGGCGCAGCTGTTCACGTATGAGCTGGGAAAAAAGAAAGTCGTAGGTGTTGTCGGGGCACTGCAATTTGAAGTGATTCAGTTCCGGCTGAAAAACGAGTACAACGCCACGGTGGAGTTTGTCTCCCAGAACATCTACAAAGCCTGCTGGATCAGCAGTAAAAGTCCGCAGAAATTGCAGGAGTTTATTGCCTCCAAGCAGCGCCACATCGCCACCGACAAAGATGGCAAGCTTGTGTTTATGGCCGAGTCGAAAGCGTGGTTGCAGATGGTGCAGGACAACTTCCCCGACATTGAGTTTCACTTCACGTCGGAGTTTACCGACTAACGGGTGTGGGATCCCACGCAGCGTTGACCGTTCTCTACGAAGACAATCACCTGTTGGCCATCAACAAGCGGGCCGGTGTGCTTGTGCAAGGCGATGAAACCGGCGATGAACCGCTCGTAGAACAGGCCAAACATTACCTGAAAGCGCGCTACCAAAAACCCGGCGCGGTATTTCTGGGTGTAGTACACCGCCTGGATCGCCCCGTGAGCGGGGTGGTCGTGTTTGCACGCACCTCCAAAGCACTGGCGCGCATGAACACCCTGTTTCGCGAGCGCGAGACCGAAAAAATCTATTGGGCACTTGTGCGACAGCGGCCACCGCAAAGCAGCGACACCCTCGTTCACTGGCTGCGCAAAGACGAAGTAAAAAACAAAACCACCGCCTTTTCGCGCGAGACCGAAGGCGCGCTGCGATCGGAGTTGCAGTACAGGCTGGTGGCGGAAGAAGATGGCCTTTACCTGCTGGAGGTTCGGCCCGTTACCGGGCGCCCGCATCAGATCCGCATCCAATTGGCCACGATTGGCAGTCCGATTGTGGGCGATGTGAAGTACGGCTATCCCGACCCGTTACCCGATGCGAGCATCGCCTTACACGCCCGCCGTTTAACGTTTGCTCATCCCGTGAAAAAAGTGCCCCTCACGATCCTGGCTGCGCCTCCACAAACCCCGCCGTGGGCATCATTTACCCGTTGATGTTTTTAAATTTGCCCCTTCATGAGTTGGATTACACAGCTTCAGCAACGTTGGAAAGTTTCCAGTGCATTGCAGGTGATCATCATCCTGGTGGTCTTTGCCTGTACCGGGTTTACCATCCTGTTCATCAAGCGGCCTTTGTTTCGCCACCTCTTTCCCGATGGACAAATCCCACTTATGGCAAGCCTGGCCTACTGGATTTTGATACTTCCCATTTATAATTTAGTTCTTCTCGGCTATGGCACCATTTTTGGTCAGTTCCGTTTCTTTTGGGATTTTGAAAAACGTTTTTTTCAACGGTTAGTCACTATCTTTAAGAAGTCAAAAAATACCCGTTAACCCCGGCATCTTATGAAATCCGTCAGCGTTCTGGTTCTTGGTGCACTTGTCTGTGCATCCTGTGCAACGCCCAAATTCGCCTACAAATTCAGCACGCATCGCTATTCATCTGCTTCGACATCTGCGGATGCGGTGCAGATGCGCGTGACTCCGCCCATGCAACCGGCGGAATGGATAGCCTCCTCCCACCCTGATATGACAGACGTGGTATCCCCGCCTGCTGCGCAGCCCGCCGCAAGGGAGGTTATGATTCCACAGCGGGAAATAGCAGCACCCCAGCCGGAGGCAAAGCGCTCATGGAAAGAACAGCGATCAGCCTCCCAGACAAATGTCTCAAAAAAAATTTTTACAGTAAACCGGGCTCAGGAATTTGATCATGACCTAAAGCTGGCCGCGATATTTGGTTCAGTGGGGATCGTGGGGTTGTTGCTGGGTGTGGTGGGGGAATTCTTTCTGTTTGTTGGGGCACTCTCCTTGCTGGTGGGCACGTTCTTTTTTATCCGTTGGCTCCTCCGACAGTAAGTTGAACTACCTCTCCTTCTTCCGAAGAGGTACACTCCATGGATGAATTATTTTTTGTAGGTCTGTCACTGATCCTGCTGCACGAGATGGATGCGGTTCGGTGCCACGAGTGGCGGATTTTTCCGGGGCTTTCGCAGCTAAACGAGAAGACCGGATTTTATCTGTTTATGGTGCTGCACATACCGCTGTTTGCGATCATACTCGGTTCCCTCGACAGTACTGGTTTCCGCAAGGGGTTTGACGTGTTTCTGATCATTCATCTGGGGTTGCATCTGCTATTTCTACAACACCCCAAAAATGAATTCAAAGACTGGTTTTCCTGGTCGGTTATCTGCGGTTCGGCTGTTTTCGGAGCAGCCGATTTTTTATATGTGATGGAGTAGCTGCTCCCGTGGGTAGTACAAGAGAAGAAGCGGAGCCGGATCGCGTCTCTGTGTCGTTCTTTTTCCCGGGGGTACTTACGGCCACGGATTGGAGTGAAAACCCCGCCAGGGGCTGGCCAGTGCGGGGCGCGGAGTTGAAACGGAAAGCCGGGCCGCCCCGAAGAATCGGGGCGGGGCCGCCAACAGCAATCAGGTCATGAAGTCCGGGCTGGCTTTCACCTACGGGCAGCGGGCATTCACCGACGGAGTACCGGCGCTGACCTATCAGCGACGGTGATATTCCGAGGGTGGCCGTTTATTTACCTCATCAAACATCACATTATGGAAACGAACAATCGAAACGACAAAACAGACAATTTCATCAGATCAGACCGCTCCGGGCGCATCCTGGCCGGCCTTGTGCTCGTGATCATCGGCAGTGTGCTGCTCGGCCAGGAGCTGGGCTACGGCTTTCCAAGCTGGCTGTTCTCCTGGGAAATGGTGGTGATCACCATCTCCGTATTTGTGGGTGCCCGGAAAAATTTTGCACTGGGTGGTTGGCTGGTGGGGTTTGCCATCGGGAGCGTGTTTCTGCTGGGGGATTTCTACCCGGATCTGAACCTGCAAGCATACTTCTGGCCTGCGCTCATCATCGCCTTCGGGCTGTGGATGATTTTTCGCCCGAAACGAAAAGGCAAAGGCATCTGGACGGGGGATATCTCCTCCGATGAATCCATGGACATGGTATCCATTTTTGGGGGTTCAAAAAAAAATATTGTCACCAAAAATTTCCGGGGGGGTGAGGCGGTAACAGTTTTTGGCGGCACAGACTTCGACCTGACACAAGCTGACTTCACCGGCACGGCACAGATTGAAATGGTGACCGTCTTTGGAGGAACGAAATTGCGCGTACCAGCCAATTGGAGGATTAAGAGCGAGATGGTTTCTATCTTTGGCGGTGTGGACGACAAACGGCCGCAGCCCGTTGAGGTGGATAACTCGAAGCTGCTGGTGCTTGAAGGCGTTTGTCTTTTTGGAGGCATCGAAATAAAAAGCAACTGATTTGCCCCGGCTTAGCGCATAGGCAATGAACACAGACATGGCTCATACCCACGATCACCACGCCGGCAAACGCGGTCGTTCGGCTGCCGCCTCCCGGGATGCGGCAGCTGCGCGGCTCTGTGAGCAAGTGGAGCCTTACTCCGGGCGATGCCGTGCTTCGGGTGTAGAAGCGGTAGCGCGTCACGCACGTCCCGGTTTTGTTGATAGACCGTACACAATCCGTTGCACATGAGTCTGCCCGCGCTGAACCGTAGTTGGGCGATTGGCTTGCTCATTCTCGGATGGATGGTTTGGACTGCAATCTGGGCCGCCATATTGACGGAGGCAGGATGGCCATGGCGACCGGCGCTGACCGACGCTGCGCTACAGAGTATCACGCTGGCGATGGCCTGCTACGCCACCCATTCATCGCTGCATTTCTTTCGTCCTACCGCGCGGGTGGCACTGCTCACCGCCTCCCTCACGGCGGTTTGTGCCTACGGGCTGGTTCAGGTGCACATCCATACGCTGGGGCCGCTGGTGGAGGCCGACTACTTGGGGTTTTGCGAACGTACGATGTGGCCGCGTGTAGTTGTGGTCTGGCTGTTGCTGGTGCTCACGGCGATCCCCACCTTATTGTGGGCGCAGATTACTGACCAGCACGAGACGGCAGCAGCCCTGAAAGAAACAGAGAAACTGGCGCGCGAGGCGGAACTGAACACCCTCCGCCAACAGTTGCAGCCTCACTTCATTTTCAACAGCCTGAACTCCATCACCGCACTCGTAGGCACACAGCCCGAGAAAGCGCGTACCATGGTTCACCAATTATCGGACTTTCTCCGCAGCAGCCTGCGCAAAGATGACAAGACCCTCGTTCCCTTGCGCGATGAATTACACATCTTGCAATTGTACCTGGAAATCGAAAAGGTCCGCTTTGGCCACCGCCTGGACGCGACCCAGACATGCGATCCGGACTGCCTGGAGTTGCAGTTGCCGGCGCTGCTCTTGCAGCCGATTATGGAAAATGCCATCAAGTACGGGCTCTACGACATGACGGACAATGTGGTGATTGCGCTGGAGGCCCGCCGGCTGGGTAATGAACTCGAGCTGGTTGTGAAAAATCCATACGACCCTGCCACGTCTGACAGCCGAAAAGGAACCGGCTTCGGTTTGCGTGCTGTGAGCCGTCGGCTCTACCTGCTCTACGGCCGTAACGATCTGTTGCAAACTCACAACGAAAAAAATGTATTTATCGCCACGGTGCGTATACCCCAATCCGTATGACTACTGTATTGATCATTGACGATGAGCCCCTGGCCCGCTCGGTTGTAGCCGAGTACCTGCAGCACCATGCCGACTTTGCGCTCCTGCAGGAGTGCAGCGATGGCTTCGAAGGGGTGAAAGCCATCCACCAGCACCAGCCCGACCTCATCTTTTTGGATATCCAAATGCCCAAGATCAACGGCTTTGAGATGCTGGAGCTGCTCGATCGGCCTCCTGCGGTAATCTTCACCACGGCCTATGACGAATTTGCTATAAAGGCGTTTGAGGCCCATGCAGTCGATTACCTGCTGAAGCCTTTCAGCCGTGAGCGGTTTGATCGGGCGATTCAAAAGTTCAAAACCGAAACCCGGAAAACTGATCCCGTACCGGCGTTGCTGCAGACTGCCGCCCAACCGGACGAACGCCACCGGCTCGTGGTGAAGAAAGGCAACAATATTGTGATCGTGCCTGTTCAGCAGATCGTATACATCGAAGCGTTTGACGACTATGTGAAAGTGCACACGAAAGAGGGATTTTACCTGAAGAAAAAAACGATGAACCATTATGAACGCGTGCTGGACAGCAAGCAGTTTGTACGGGTGCACCGCTCGTATCTGATGAACATACAGGAACTGACGCGTATTGAGCCCCTCGAAAAAGACACACACGTGGCCCTGTTGCGCAGCGGCGGGCGAATACCCCTCAGTACAAGTGGCTATGCGCGGTTGAAAGAAGTGCTTGGAATCTGACGAGGTTTTCAGGACACTTTGGGGTGCTGAGGTGCCATTAACTGATGGCCTCCTGCAAAAAATCGTTTAACGGTTTCATGGCGCGGCAGGCGGCTGCCACCTTACGGGCATAGCCGGGGCCCACAACATCCGCGTCTCGAAAAGCGTACGACACGACAAAGCTTTTGTTCTTTAATAGCGCAATCTGCGGGTGATCTTTGGCATATCCCTTCGGGGCAGTTTTCAGGCGATCGAAGTCATCGAGGCCGGTGAAGTATTTCCGGAAGGCGGCACCTTCCATGATGTTGGTTAGTCGCCCGGAATTATAATCGATTTCCTGCCGGATGCGCGCGAGGTTTTCCGGATTGGGCATGTAGATGCCACCGGCAACAAAACTCTTATTGCCGGGCTCCACATGCACGTAGTAGCCGGGCTCCTGATCCATCTTGCCGTGAGCGGAAAAGCCCGCACCCATGTGGATTTTGTACGGGCGCTTGTCTTTGCTGAACCGGACGTCGCGGTAAATGCGGAATGCCTGCTTGCGCGGATTGAGCCCCGCCACTGATTCGTCAAACTTGATCAGTTCGCGGTGGATGGCTTCGAGGAGATCATCGAACCGGTCTTTTGCCTCCAGATATCGGTCTTTGTTTTGCAGGAACCAGTCGCGGTTGTTGTTTCGGGCTAGGCTTTTCAGAAAAGCAAGTACGGTCGTCATGAAGATGGAGGGTTTGTGATCCGAAAGATAAACGGCGCGGGCCAACTATTACAAAGCGGGATATGGGATGAGCGTTCGACCCGAACGTAGCGAATCAGACAAATGTTTTTATCAATTGGTATAGTTACCTGCCGCGAGGCGTTAAAGCACTTGGAATTTGTCAAATATATTTGGCATGATTCAACAACGCATCACTCCTCCGGCAGGGCAGCCACCACGTGCTCTAACCCCATGCCGCGAGAGGCTTTCACCAGCACGGTGGCGTTGCGGATCGGCTGATCTTTGAGTGCCTGTAAGAGTTCTTCCCTCGTGCTAAAATAATGGCCGGCAGGCCATGCATCGCGGACGCCAAAAAAAAGACTGCCACACAGATACACGGCGTCAAAATGCCGGGAGCGGATCAGTTCCAGCATGGTACGGTGTTCCCCGGCAGCTTCCTCCTCCAGCTCAAACATGTCGCCCAGCACGAGCACTTTATGTGGTGCCCTCATGGCCGCAAAACTTTCAATGGCTGCAGCCATCGAACTCGGATTTGCATTGTAGGCGTCCAGAATGATTTTGTTGCTGCCCTTTTCGATCACCTGCGACCTCATGTTGGATGGCCTGTAATCGGCTACGGCCTGCTGTGCCTCGCGGGTGGGCACACCAAAATATTTTCCGATGCACAAAGCCGCCGCGATGTTCTCGAAGTTATAGGCTCCGACCAGATGAGTGGTCACGATCTCGCCCGTTTCCGTTTTTACCTGCACCCAGGGGTCGGATGCCACCAGCTCGGCATGGTAATAATCACCCGCTGCCGGGTACAGCACCGGGTTTGCAAATCGCTTTGCCATGTTGGCCAGAATGGGGTTCTGCGAGTTGATGAACACCGTGCCCCCGTGTTCGCGTAAAAACTGATACAACTCTGACTTGCCGCGGATGATGTTTTCAAACCCACCGAACGTGCCGATGTGTGCTTTGCCGATATTGGTGATGAAGCCATGGGTAGGCTGCGCAATCGAACTCAGCAGCGCAATTTCGCCTACATGGTTGGCCCCCATTTCGATCACGGCGATTTCCGTACCATGGTCGATGGCCAGCACCGACAGCGGCACGCCAATGTGATTATTGAGATTGCCCGCCGTGGCAAATGTGCGGTATTTGCGGCTCAGCACTTCGCGTACCAGCTCCTTGCTGGTGGTCTTCCCGTTCGAGCCCGTCAGCCCGATCACCGGAATGGTGAGCTGCCGGCGATGGTCGCGGGCCAGTTGCTGCAGGGCATCCAGTGTATCGTGGACTAAAATTGTCTGACCTGAGACGTCAAACTCAGCGTCATCGATTACAGCATACCGGGCCCCTTTAGCGAGCGCTTCGGCAGCAAACGTATTGCCGTTAAATTTTTCACCGCGCAGTGCGAAAAACATGCAACCGGGCGTTATTTGTCGGGTATCGGTGCAAACCTTTCCACAGGTGAGGAACTTTGCGTATAAATCCGGGTTAGACATTCCGTATCTTGGCGCGGAAAGATAGTTGAAATGCAGGGCTGATTGCATGGCAGCAGGCAAAATTGTAGGGGTATTCGGAAGCTGGGGATTCTTTATCGCCTCACTGGCGCAGGCTCAGTTTGCGTATCAGTATGATCAGACTATTCCGGTTGAAGCCAACGACCGCGTCCTGCCGCTCGCCTGGGCGGGAGGACTCAATGCTGCGCAGTACAACACGCTCGACCTGAATGGTGACATGCAGCCGGACCTGGTCATCTACGACCGCAGCGCGAACAAGGTGCTGACGTTTGTGAAATCCGGCAGCGCCTTTGTGTACAACCCCGTTTATGAACTGCAATTTCCTGCCACCATCGGATCGTGGATATTGCTGCGGGACTATAATTGTGACGGCAAAAAAGATCTCTTTACCAGTGATCCGTTTGGCATCCGGCTGTTTGTCAACACCCGCCAGGGCAATGGCCCGCTGAGCTGGCGCCCCTACAACAACGGCGAACCCATTTACACCAAAGGCTTTAGCGGAACCATCAACCTGAAGGTGAATGAGACGGACATCCCGGCCATTGAAGATGTGGATGGAGATGGCGATCTGGATATCCTCAACTTTCGCTTCGTAGGATTTAATACGGTTGAGTACCACCGAAATTTTTCCCGGGAGCGCACCACCACCTGCGATTCGCTGCAACTGGAGCGAATAACCCAGACCTACGGTGGCTTTGAAGACTGCTCGTGCGGTCGTATGGCATTCGGACAAACCTGTGCACAGACGGGTGGTGGTCGCACCCAGCATGCCGGTGGCAAGAGTTTGCTAGTGTTAGACCTCAACAACGACGGCGACAAGGAGCTGATCTACTCGGAAGAGAGTTGCGCTCAGTTATACATGCTGGAAAACACCGGAACTTCCACCACGGCAAAGTTTGAGACGTTTGTGCCCTACCCACCCGGTCAGCCGGTGGCGATGCCCTACTTTCCGGCCGCTTTTTTTGAAGATGTAGATGGCGATGGCCGCCGCGATTTGCTGGTGACCCCCACGCAATATGCCCGCAGCCTTTCGGCTATTGATTTCCAGCGCTCAAACTGGTTGTACAAAAATAACGGCACCAACAGTGCACCGCAGTTTACATTCGTCACCAGTCAGTTTCTCCAGGCCGACATGATTGACGTGGGCGACAACTCTACTCCCGCATTTTTTGATTTCGACAATGATGGCGATGAAGACTTGTTCATGGGTTATTACGCAGGTACAAACTCGCGGGGTGGTATCTGGCTGTTTGAAAATGTTGGAACGGGTACGGCTGCCTTTCGCTTACGCAATACCGATTTTGCCGGACTACGTTTTCTCAACCTGTATAATTTTAAGCCACAGTTTGCCGATCTGAACCGGGACGGAAAAGTTGATCTGGCCTTTACAGCGACCGCCATCCAAAACGGACAGACCTCGTTGTTTTTTTTACCGAATCAGTCGGCTGCCGGCCTGGACGTTTCCGCGGCTAACGTGCAAAACACGGGCTTCCGCATTGGCCCGGCCGAAAACCTGTTGCTAGTGGATATAGATCTTAACGGGTTTCCGGACGTTCTCTGGGGACGCAGCAATGGCTCCTTGCAGTTTTGGCGAAATAGGGGTTCAGGTGGCCAGCCTGAATTTTCCCTGGCCACCGACGGCTACCTCGGATTGGCGCCCAGCACCTCACGCCAGAATCTGGCGACCGCGACCGGTGATCTGGATGGAGATGGCAAATCCGATTTGTTGGTAGGCGACCAGTTCGGAGGAGTAGTTATTTATCCGAATTTCCGATCAGGCAATCCCGCACCGGTTGACGACTGGCTTCTGATGAATGGCAATCCGGTTAAGAGGCGGAACCTGGGCGGCCGTGTGTGGCCGGCAGTGGCCAATCTGTTTACCGATGCACGTCCGGCGCTTGTGGTCGGTAATACGCTGGGAGGGTTGCATGTGCTGCGACCGACAGATCAAACTGAGTTGAGTGAGGAGCCCGTCATTACGCTCTACCCGAACCCGGTGCAGGAAAGTGAATCTTTATTTATCCGGGCTGACCGCGTGGCACAGGTACAGTTTTTCACTGTTCTCGGCCAGCCCTTACACGAGCCTTTTACGATCAGCGCCAATCAATCCACCCCCCTCAACCCGGGCCTGCTGGCGCCAGGTCTTTACCTGGTGCGCATCACCTCCCGCGGCAAGAGCTATGCCCGCCGGGTGGTGGTGATCCGGTAACGCCAACTGGTTTCGCCCCCCCGTTCTTGGCAGCAGTTTCTTATCTTCGCAGCGATGAAAAACCCGTTTGCCCTGATCTTCGACATGGATGGTGTGATTGTGGACAGCAATCCGCACCACAAAATCGCCTTGCAACGTTTCTGCCGGCAGCATGGGCATGAACTTTCCGAGCAGCAGTTACGCGAGCGGATTTACGGCCGCACAAATAAAGAATGGCTGACAAATCTCTTTGGCGAGTTGAGCGAGAGCCAGTGGCGCACCTATGCAGACGAAAAGGAAGAACTTTACCGCACACTCTTTAAAGATACCATTCGTCCGGTTGCGGGTCTGCCAGCATTTCTGGAGTCCATGAAGCAGGCCGGCGTGCCGATGGCGATTGGCACCTCTGCACCCCGCGCCAATGTCGACTTTACACTCGGGAGCACCGGGCTGGCGACCTTTTTTCCGATTGTGCTGGATGACAGCGCCATTTCCCACAGCAAACCACACCCCGAAATCTACCTCAAAGCCGCCATGGCCCTGGGCTATCCCAACGAGCGGTGCATCGTGATTGAAGATTCACTCTCGGGGGTAACTGCCGGCAA
>CANGUI010000003.1 GCA_947457025.1 Flammeovirgaceae bacterium
GTGTGTGATATTTCCCAAAAAGATTTATCCATTTCCCCTCACAATTTTAATTTCTTCTTCCGGTAACTCGTAATGTTTATGAATTACTATGTCAACTTTATTCCCCATTTCCATTGCGTCTGCTGAATGTTCTTGCATTTTCTTAGCCAATAGTTGGTCGACACGAGTTTCAATTTTTTCCTGTGTTTAGTGTTTGCAAGTTTAATCGGAAGATTTTCAACAGATGAAGCGCTTCGCCTTGGTGTCATTTGTTTGGTCGAGTCAAGTAGTGAGATCGGACCTGAAAACCTCAATTTCAGCTTTTTGCGTGTTGGCTCGTGCGTTGGCAAAAACCAAATGTGCTGTTTGTACGGTTGGCTTTTTGCACAGACCGATAACGTACTAATAAATACAATTGCTGGTATTTCCGAAACGGCACCCCCGCTCCAGTTGCCCATAGCCGCCCGAAATGGCGGGCTATGTGCAGTAGATCAGTTTTTTTGATATTGGCTAACCGCTGCGCCCGCCGGTGCGATGGCGCCAGTTGTCTGCGCCCGCCGGTGGTTCGTGCCCAGATTGGCGTGCCGGTGCTTATCGGGTGTCACCCCCGCGGTATCCGGTGCCGCGGCACGCCAGTCAGCGACCAACGTGAACTGAGGGGTTCACTTTACTTTATCATTGAACCCTAATTCTTCAACTCTTTTATAAATCCTAAGTATCTCCGCGTTGAATTTCTCAGGCTCCTCAAAGACTGGGCTATGCCCAGATTTATCGAACTTAATGAACTCCTTATAAGGTGAATTTAACTTGTTACAATAGTCTTGTACTAATGTCCAAGGCGTGTTATAGTCGGATGCCCCGGATATAAAGAAAGCAGGAACTTTAACTTCAGGAATTTCTTGGAAGAAGTTTATATCATTAAAATCAGGGTCGTAAATAATACTTCCTGCCGAAAATCCAGAGCCTCTACCGTACTTAATTAAATCCAAAAATGAATACTCTCTTGAAAACCAAATGGAAAAAATCCAGTCTGTATATTTTGTTTTTCCGTATCGTTCGCCTCCCAATTTCAAAAGCCAGTCTTTTTGTTTAACCAATCCCCAAAATCCATTTTTATACATTTTCGTGTAATCTCCAGATTGGGGCTCGCCAATTTCCTGTAGCTCTTTTATTGCTCGTAAGTTATTGGCGTCTTTGGCTTTCATCACAGTGTATTGGTAAGAAATAAGTTCTCCCTCATAAGAAACCAGCTCCTGCCCTACACCAACATAAGCCATAAAACTTTCTGGATTTTTTTGAATTGCATATAAGCCAAGCCGTGAGCCCCATGAATGTCCAATCAGGAAAATTTTCTCAACGTTAAATCTGTTTTTTAAATAAGAAACTATTGAGTCAACATCCTGGATATATTTTGACACTTTTATTTCTTCCTTTGATATCTTTTTGGTGTAGGACTTTCCAGCAGCTCTTTGGTCCCAATAAACGATAGTAAAATGTTCTTCTAATTCACTATTAAATTTTCGTAACAAGGGTGTTGCAGATGCACCAGGTCCCCCATGCAGGAATAATAACACTGGATTTCTTTTATCCTTACCCCTAATCAAAACATATTGTTTTATTCCGTTTACCTCTAGATAGTTAATTTCAGAAATTCCATTCTTTGTTCTTATTTTTTTTGTCGAGGTGCACGCTGTCAAATAAATGAGACTAATTATTATGACTAGATATTTGATCATCTTATCGTTTTTAAAATATAGGAAATTCAAACGGTAGATTATTTGCTTTTGTTACCAATAATGAACGGCAAGTGATTTGATTTATCCATTGCCTTCAACTCCCGAGTATATACATACAATTGCTGGTATTTCCGACAAGTCATCCCCGTTCCAGTTGCACATGGACGCCCAAAATGGCAGAGTTTATGCAGTAGACCCTCGGTTATTGGTCTAGCCCCGTGGCTAAACTCCTCGCCCGCGTGAGCGATAGCGGCACCTCTCTGTGCCCGCTGGTGGCTCGTGCCCGGGGTGGCGTGCCGGTGTTAATCGGGTGTCGCCACTGCGATAACCGGTGTCGGGGCACGTTGGCCAGCGACGAAACTGAACGATGGGAATGTAGTTAGTGCCAACAGACCGATCTTTCACTTCTGAGGAAGCCTACGCGTTTTAACTTGAACCAAATCGCGCCTTGAGAACGATCGTACCCCATTCCCTGCACATTCATCGTACAGACCGTCAGTTCGTATCGGGGGAACACCCGCACAATTGGAGGTTCGCGAAAAGTACGGTTTGATTCCCGGTCACCCATCGCCCAATCCTTCGGAAGGCACAAAACCCTTCGCAAAAGTAAAAAAAGGCCGAAAATTTTTGCCAGGCGTAAGTATCCTTTCAATCCACGCAACGATAAGAAAACCTGTCTATCCGCTGATTGGCTATGAGGCACCGCGTTCCGTAATTACCTGCCTTTTTACAAATGACGGGTAAGTGACGGGTGAATTCTTTGCCCCGCAACCCGAGTGAATCGTATCATTGCAACATAAATCGCTACCCATGCAACAACCCGAACTCGGCCAACAACTCGCCACTCTGCGTAAGCAACAAAATCTCACCCAAGAAGAACTTGTGGAGAAAAGTAACGTAAGCGTGCGGACCATTCAGCGCATTGAAGCAGGCGAAGTAATTCCCCGCCTCTCTACTGTTAAAATACTATGGCGAGCGTTAGGCACCGAATACACTACACCCACGAAAAATGACATTTACATGAAACCATCACTGAATCAACACAATCATCAACAGCATCTCATCATCGCTGTGGTCTCAGGGGTAATCTACATCGCTTTTGAGCTTGCACTCACTGTAATCGATCTTTCATGGCTGGTTGGAAATCGTGAGTTTCGCGAAAGTTCGCAAACGGCTTACATCGCACTTACTGCTGGTATGGCTCTTTCGTATGCGCTTTTTGCGAGCGGCTTTATTTTACTTGCTAAACTTTTTGAAAACCACCTGTTAACCATCGCCGCGATCTTGATGATGATAGCGGTAGCCGCTACCGGAGTGATCGATGTAGCGATGTTTAATGCGCCCTGGGAGGAATTGAGTCTGCCTTACGCAATATTAGCTGTAGGCGTAGGTGCCTGTTCGCTGATTTTTGGCATCGCGCTTCTGCGCTTGCAAGACAGCATGGGCGGACTTGCAAAAGTAGCGGGGATACTCGAAATCACGATCGGGGCTGCGCTTATTTCAGTATTGCTCTTCTTCATCGCATTTACCCTGCTGATTCCCGCAATAGTGATCGAGTTATTGGTTTTGTATAAAGGGTATGAGTATTTGTCCAGGTCGGCACCTCAATCCGCTTAATCTTACTACAGTTTTCTTGGCCGCTGAACATGCAGGCGTAATAAAGCTCTCTTTCACGTTGGAAATCCGGGATGACTCTTTTTGTAGTTCAACCATATTGAACAGCTCATGGTAAACAATGGATAGAGCGGCATTTTCCCTGCTGCTAAACCGGGGCGATATGGTAAGGGCTGTGATGACAAGCCAGGCTTGTGGTAGACACGATGCCCAGTAACGGCAGCCCAAGCTGCGCAGCAGGCAGGCGACCCCAAGCTTACACACGCAGTTGCCGTTTGCCTGGGCTGTCCGCAAACGCTTCTGTCGGCAAACACCCAGAGAAGAGTCCACTCACCGCGCTTCCACATTTCCTACTGGTTTCTACCCTCACGCTGTTTCGGTAGACAAGCAGGTAGTACAAGTCAGTACACTTTTCCGACGTCTCATTACACTTTGCTTGTAGGAGCGCATCCTTTGGGCAACTTTGTGCCGTATAGGCTGGAAAAACAATAACTATGAATAAGCGTATCAAGCGGGTAATTTTGGTAATTGGCATCATGGTAGCCCTGGTGGCGGGAATGGCGGGCGTGGGCTACAGCCAGGTGAAAATTTTTGAGTGGAACAGTGAATCCCCCTCTGAATCCGGCACCCGGTACAGAACCGTCAAGGGCATAAACAGTTTCAGTGTGGAGGTTCGCGGAAAAATTGAGCTAACCGATGATGATCGCGACATCAAAAGTATGTCGCCTGATGGCTACCTTGAAATTAAGAAAACAGTGTTTGGCAGCAAGCGCAGCCTGGTGATCAAACTGGTAGGCAATGGACTGAAACGCGAGTATTACGAAGGGCGCGAGCTGGTGCCGTTTGAACCCGAAGGCCGCAGATGGATGAGTGAGATACTCCCTGAAATGGTACGCTCGTACACCATCGGGGCCGAGAGCCGCGTGAACCGCTTCTACCGCACCGGTGGAATCAACGGTGTGCTGAATGAAATCAACCAGCTGGAGAATGACCATGTAAAGGCCGACTACGGAAAAATACTGACTGCCATGAATTTGGGCACCAGGGATTATCCCACGGTGATATCACGTGTAGCTCAATCCATGGAATCTGATAACTTCATTGCTGATTTTCTGCGTAGTAACCTCTCGAAATTGCTGGCGAGTAAGGAGGCAGCGGATGCGGTCTTTATGGCCATCAACAAAATGGACAGCGATCATTACAAGGCTGAGGTATTCAAAGATGCACTGAGCATGAAGCCAGCATCTCCGCAAGCAACAAGGATTGTTTTAGCCGCGGTCGGTGAAATGGAGAGCGACCACTATAAAACGGAAGTCCTCACAAATTTGCTGGCGCAGAGCAACATAAGCGACGCCACCATTGCCGAGCTATTGGCCTCTACGCAGTCGATTGATTCAGACCACTACCGCAGCATTGTCATCAACCGCGCGTTGGATTACCCCAATTTGTCGGCCATGTCGTACCAAAAGGCATTGGAAGCCATGCGTGGAATTGACAGTGACCACTATAAAACCGAAGTGATACGCCACTTGCTCCAAGGAAAAATGGGTGGCGAACAGGTAAAGACGTTGGTGAGTGTGATTGGCAGCCTGGATTCAGACCATTATGTCACCGAAATCGTGAAGGAAGTGCTGGGATCACAAGATTTAAGCGATGCTGACTTCAACCTATTGCTGACACGCGTGCAAACCGTGGACAGCGACCACCACGCTGCAGCGATTCTGATGGCGGCCCTGGAAGTTCGCAGTTTGAGTACCAATAAAATTGTGTCCGTATTACAGGCTACCGGCAGCATCGATTCTGACCACTACATTGCCGAAGTCCTGATGACTGCTGCCGAACGGGTGCGTGCCGCGGGTGCCGAGCTGAAAGACGCCTATCGCGCGGCTGCCAAGGTGATCGACTCGGAAGTCTATTACGCAAGGGTGATTAAGGAAATCGATCGGTGACAAAATGGGCAGTGGGCAGTTAACAGCATACACGCTCAATTTGTCTGACGCGTTTTTTAAAGGTTCCCAAACTGCCGTCAAGGCCGGGTACCGCCCGGTGTTCTTTTACAAACTCTTCCAGTTTACATCTCATTTGAACGAAAACCGATTACTTTAGAACCTGCATGAAACGTCACTTCACCAATCTGCTCAGAATTGACTCGCGCCACCTGCTGTGGCGGGTGCTGGTATGCTCAATGTTGGGGGCATTGTTTTATGTGTACGCGCACGTGAGCTCTTCGGGTGAAATCCCGGCTTTTGGAGCCCACTACCGACACTACCTGTTGGCGATACTGATCACTAATTTCCTCGGTAGCATAGTACTCCAGGTAGACCATTTTCTAAATCTTTGGATACACTGGAAAACAAACTTTCTATTGCGCTTCTTAGCGGGGTTTTTACTGAATGGTGCCATTACCGTAAGCTTGCTGGTTGTGGTGGGAAGTTATGCGCTGCATGCCGGTTACGAAGAGCTGCTGAAGCTTTGTATCCTGTATGTCATTACGGTTTTCATCTACGAGATTTTCTACGGATGGTTTTACTCCTTTCACTACTACGTCATCCGCCAGGTTGATACGTTGAAATCCGAACGAATGATGTTAGAATTGCAGTTAGAAAGCCTAAAGAGCCAAATCAGCCCCCATTATTTATTCAACTGCCTGAATACCATTTCATCGTTATTGTTTAAGGATAGCCGGTTGGCAGAAAAGTTTATACGCCGAATGGCAGATACCTTGCAGTATGTATTGAGCAACCAACAGCGCCACTTGGTTTCCCTGCGGGAGGAAATTGATTTTGTGCGGTCATATTGCTTTTTACTGCAGGTGCGGTTCGAGCAGCATTTGAAGTTGGAAATCAATTTGCCCGGAAATTTATTGGAGACACAGATACCCCCTTTGGCACTGCAAATGTTGGTGGAAAATGCTGTTAAGCACAACCAAATTTCAAAAGACAATACCTTGATGGTATCCATATCGGCTATCGACCGTACGCACATCAATGTAACGAATACCAAAACAAAAGCGGTTAACCCTACACAAAGTTTTAAGGTGGGATTAGACAACATTATGCAGCGATACAAATATTTCACTGACGAACAGGTAACTGTGCGCGACGAAGAGCAGTTTTCGGTAGTGCTGCCGGTGATACAGAATGGAAATACAGTGTAAAAAAAGTTAATCTATCATCATGAGTTATCCCGCACGCCGGCACCGCCATCCGGTTAGCCAACTTATTCCGCCCAACTCTCAAGAGAGCCGGGCACTAAAAGTACTGCATGATCAATTTAATTTGTGCGAGACGGTTAACCAAGCAACATTCTCATGAATAGACTTTTTATCCACAACCCTTTCTTTCGGTTGCTCGCGGGCGTGGTGGTTGGTATGATGGTGTATTTGTTGATCTTGCTCATCAACAATAGCCTGGGGGATATCACTACCATTTTCAAAAATGAAGAACTGTACGTATGTATGGTGCTGAGCTACATCTCGTTTGAATCGATGCGGCTGGTGGAAGTCGCCTTGAAAAGATTCCAGTCGTTGCAAGGAACCAGCCGGTTAATACTCATACAAACCATTGCCACCCTGGCAGTTTCATTACTGTTGGTTACGGTGGCTATCTCACTCTATTTCAAAATTGTTTTGGGCTTTTCCATCGGTAGCAGCGAGTTAGATCTTTTTTTGGTAATTTATTTTTTTGTAGGGCTGCTGTACAACTTGCTGTATTTCTCTCAGTACTACCTGCAACTCGAAGATAAAGAGTTGGTTTCTCGGGAAACCAAACTGCGCGAAAAGACTGATGCCGACTTTTTCGCTTTCCGTAACGACATCAACCCTGTTTTACTTTACGAAAGTTTGGAATACCTGATTCTTACCATCCATCATGACTCGTATAGAGCGGAGGAACAAATTGATTATTTGGCAGGCGTTTATCGCTACCTGCTGGTAAATCGGCACAAAGAACTGGTAAGCTATCGGGAGGAATTGAATTCAGCCAAAAACCTGCTTGCGTTGCTCAATTTCAAATATCGCGATTGCCTGAAGCTCGAATCAGGTGTTCAAGACGTAGACCGTATTCATCTGATTCCCGGCTCGTTGATGATTACGATTGATGCTGCCGTACGCAATACCCTGATTTCAGAAAAATCGCCCCTGACTATTTTGATTTATCAGGAAGACGAGTACATCGTTCTGCAACATCAACTAAACGACAAACTCGCCCCTCACTTGGCCCGTGTGGATTCTTTTGATCGATTACAGCGAGGGTATTCTTTCTTTAGCGATAGTACGATTATACAGGTAAAGGCGGGTGATCAAAATTACATAAAGTTTCCAGCGATTGGAGTAATCCACCACATGGAACAACCGGTATGAAGAAGTCTCTAAACGTGTTGATTATTGAAGACGAAGCCCCCGCGGCGGAAAAACTGGAGCGGTACCTGCTCAAGTACAGTAGTAATATCAAAATACTGAACCGACTCGATTCCGTCACCACCGCGGTGGAATGGTTGGAAGACCACCAAGCTGAAGCAGACTTGATCTTTATGGACGTGCAACTGACAGATGGTAAGAGTTTTGAAATCTTCAAGCGGGTGCGGGTGGTAAAGCCGGTAATCTTCGTCACGGCCTACAACGAATATGCGCTGGATGCATTCAAAGTCAGCAGCATCGATTATTTGTTGAAGCCCATCACGCTCACCGACCTCAGTACCAGCCTACAGAAATTAGAATCTCTGAGTGAGCAATTGCGGTGGAGCGAATCGAAAAGCGATGAGGTGCTGGAACTGCTTTCAGGAAAAGATCGCCCGCTGAAGACACGTTTTATGGTAAAATTGGGCGACCACATCCGGTCCGTCACCGCTCAACAAATCAGCGTTTTTTTCGCAGATGGCAGAGATGTATACCTCATCACTGATCAGCATAAGAAATTCATCATCGACTATACTCTGGAAAACTTAGAAGAAGTACTCGACCCGAAGTCGTTTTTCCGGATCAACAGATCCTATATTATTAATATCAATGCCATACAAGATGTGATGGTATATTCCAACAGTCGGCTGAAAATTACGCTCAACATAAAATGGGATCCGGAAATCATTGTAAGTCGTGAAAAGGTGGGCGATTTCAAGCAGTGGTTTGATGGCGGTAAATGATCAGTCGCAGGTGAGCGTCACGGCTATCAACCCATCAGACCGCAGGTGCACCCCCAGTGGCAAACCTGCGGGGGCTGGGGTTGCTTACGGTTAGCCAAAGCCCTGCACCGGCTACCAACCTCTCTTCACCATGTGGAAATCAAAATTCCTTTCCCTGAACATTCCTCCACTTTCAAACCATAGTTCTACAGTCGGATGAAATTCAAAGCTTCCGGCGATCTGGACCTATCTGATCACGGGTAACTGACACGATCCATTTTTTACCGGATAATGCATAAAGCGGGCGCTTCAGCACCACCAGCCGGAAACATCCGGAAAAGGTAAACGAAATCCCGATCATCCATTATGTTGCGCTTGTTTTTACTATTCCTCGTAATTTTCGGACGAAAACAAATACAGGAAGTTGCTGTTGTGGGTGTGATGAATGGGAAATTATTAGGGGGGATGATCGTGTGCCTGATAGGGTGGGATTGCGCCCAGGGGCAAACGGCCGAGCAGGTGCTGTCGGCAGGCATCGCTCTGGAAAAACAATTTAAAGTACCTGAAGCGCTCGTGAAGTACAATGCGGTTATCAGCCTCAACCCGCAATCTGCGGAAGCGTGGTGGCGGGCCAGCCGCATGCTCTCGAACCTGGGTGGCCACATCGACAAATCACAGGCCGATGAAAAGCGGGCGAAATACGAGCAGGCCAGGCAGTACGCCCTGAAGTCCATCGCACTCAACCCGAAAAACCCGGACGCGCGCCTGGCCCACATCATCTCCATGGGCCTGCTGGCAGAAATGGCCGGCAACCCGCGCGAAAAAATCCGCGATGCTAAAATCATCCGCGAAGAAGCCGAGGCAACCCTGGCCCTCGATTCTACTTTTGCTCCTATTTACTTTGTGCTGGGCAAATGGCACTATGAATTGGCCAAACTAAACTGGCTGGAACAAATGGCCGTGAAACTTTTCTTTGGCGGCATGCCCGAAAATGTGTCGATGGACCGTGCCATCGAATACCTGCGGAAGGCCAGCCGCCTCGAGCCAAACACCATCTTGTACATGTATGGTGAGGCCTCTGTGCTGGAGTATGAAGAAAGAACAGCAGAAGCCATCGCCCTGCTGGAGCGCGCCCTGAAATTGCCGCCCAAAGAACCGGATGACATCATCCGCAAAACGAAGTGCGAGGAACTCCTCCGCGCTCTGAAATAAATTGAATCCCTGATCAGGAGTGCTCCACCGGTAAGCAGGATCAGCGATTGCCGTTCCCGTCGTTCTTTTTCAACTCGCCTTTAAAAAATTTGTCCTCATCGAAATCGTCATCATCTTTCTTGACGGGCATGGGGCCGATCTCAAGAATCTTGAATTCCGTACGCCGGTTGCGTTGGCGGCCCTCCGGATTGTCGGTACCATCCGGGTTGGTATTGCGCGCAATGGGCTTTTCCTCGCCATATCCTTTCGCCACGAGGCGCCCGGCAGCAATTCCTTTTTTGATGAGGTAACTCACGGTCGACTCGGCCCGCCGCTGCGATAACTGCAGGTTGTACGAATTGGAGGCAATGCTGTCGGTGTGCGAGCCCATTTCAATTTTGATTTCGGGATTGTCGTTCAGCAACTCAACCAGTTTATCCAATTCCACCGCAGCGTCCGTCCTGATGTCCGCCTTATCCAGATCAAAGTAGATGTTGTTGAGCACGAAAATTTTGTTTTTCTCCAGGCGATCCAGTACGAGCAGGGTGTCGAGGGTGATGTTGGTGACGAGTTCTTTCAAAGATTCCAGCGGCACCGACTTGCCGATGGTGGTGAAGGGCTGGCGCCGCACCAGAAAGCCGTCTGCCTCCCCGACGAGGGTGTAGTTCTCGTTCTCATAAACGCGGAACAAGAACTTTCCGTCATCGCCTGTTACGTAGTCCTGCATGAGTTCGCCCCGGCCGTCAAGCAACCTGACGGTTACATCCGGTAGCACGCTGCGCCCGCTGTCTTTCCGGGGCGTGTAGGTAATGCCTTCCAGATAGTAGTTCACCACGCGCAGGTTGGGGTCTTCGTTTACAAAGGTGTAGATGTCGTCATCACCGGCACCGCCGTCGCGGTTGCTGGTGAAGAAGCCGCGGTCGGGCCGGAACAAATACATCCCGAAGTCATCGCCCGTGGAGTTGACCGGCTGGCCGAGGTTGTCGATAGCGGTACGGCCATTGACGCGGTTCATCACAAATAGATCCAGCATGCCGTAGCCGGGGTGGCCATCGGAAGAAAAGTACAACTTGCCGCTCTCGGACACGTAAGGAAACAACTCATCGCCAGAGGTATTCACCTCCGGGCCAAGATTACGCACACGCCCGAAGCGGCCGCGCGCATCCATCTGGGCGGAGTACAGATCCAGTCCCCCGTAACCCCCCTTCCGATTAGACGAAAAGTACAACGTGCGCCCGTCCTGACTGAAAGCCGGGGTAGACTCCCACGAATCGGGCTGGTTGACATTAATCGGTGTCGGGGCCATCCATTGACCATTGCGAAAGCGCGTGAGGTACAGATCCACGTCGTTGGTGCCCTTACGCTTGCCCGTGTTGCCTTTGGCAAACACCATGGTTTTGCCATCCGGCGAAAAAGTAACACAGCCTACATTCACGGTTGGATCATTGATGCCTTCCGGCAGAAGGGCGATTGTGTTGGTATTCACATTCGCGCCCTTGGTTTCTGCTTTGAACAAACTGGTAAACGGTGTGCCGGAAGCTTCGTAAATCCGGTTGTTGCTCCGCGCAGAGGTGAAGTAGATTTCGCCATTCAGATAAGCGGGCGCATATTCTGCGTAGGGGGTGTTAACCACTTCGAGGTTCTTGATGCGATAATAGCTTTTCTTCTCTGCCAGCTTTTCCAGATAAGTCAACCCGTCCAGTTCACGCTGTGCACGGCCCTTCATGTTCTCATCTCGGGTGGACTGCTCGAGTTCATCCAGTTGCGCACGGGCTTCGGCATATTTTCCGTTGGCCTGCAACGCTTTCGCGTGATACAGCAGCACGGAATCCCGGCTAATACCTGGCCCGCCGGCTCGTGCATAAAAGGGTTCGGATTGCTTGATGCGGTTGGAGAGCCGGAAAGACTCCGCCATGAAATAATTGGCTTTGCCATTATTGGGCTGCCGCTCCAGAACGCCGGCGTAATAATCAATCACGCGCTGGTACTTGCCCCAGCGGAAGTTCTTCGTGGCCTTTCGCTGGGGGCTACACGCCCCGCACACGATGACCAACGCTATTAAGTAAATGCTATATCGACTCCAGTTCCTCATTCCCATACAACATTACAAAGAATTTTTTCAGGATGGCACCACAGCTTTTGGTAAATAGCGGCCGAGCCAGCTATCCTCCACCCGTTGCAGCCAGCCTGTGCGCCACTCGCCAAGGCGGGGCGTGAGGTTGTTGAAAAAAAGTGTAGCCGCTGTCACGCGGCCCGCGGCAATGAGCGCTCCGATCTGCGCCAGCGGATAGCACACCACAGCACCCTCCACCAAAAACGCCAGCTGTGTACGATCGAAGAAATCCAGACCCAGGGCCTGCTGCATCGACTGAATGGCATGCACGGATGCATCAATGGAGCAACCGCTGGCGCCGTTCGCTTCCTCATCTACCGCCAGCACCACAAACTGGTGGTAGCCGAGAGAGTAGGAGGCATGCAGTGGCACCTGATGGGCAACCCACTGCTGGCAGAATTGAGCTAACGCCTTATGCAACCACTGTTCTTCAGCAGCGGTGAATGCCCGGTTCGCCTGATAGACCCACACGCGGGCATGGTGGGGCATGGATTCAAACGGGATCAGCATGATCTATAAACCTTTTGCTTCCGCGATGAGTTCCGCCAGATCTTTTACGGTTACCACCGCTTCCTTTTCTTTGTTTTTTACGCCGTCTGTCAGCATCGTCATGCAAAACGGGCACGCCACTGCAATCGTCTGAGCGCCGGTAGCCAGCGCTTCTTCGGTGCGTTCGATGTTGATGTCTTTGTTCCCTTTTTCAGGCTCCTTGAACATCTGGGCGCCACCTGCGCCGCAGCACAATCCTGTCGTTTTGCAGCGCTTCATTTCCACCAGATCGGCATCAAGGGCTTCGAGTACCTCGCGCGGTGCCTCGTAGATCTGGTTCGCCCGGCCCAAGTAACACGAGTCATGAAACGTGATCTTTTTGCCCTTGAACGTACCTCCCGCCACGGTTATTTTTCCGTCGTTGAGCAATTGTTGTAAAAACGTGGAGTGGTGCACCACGTCGTAATTGCCGCCCAGCTCCGGGTATTCGTTCCGCAGCGTGTTGAAACAATGCGGACAAGCCGTGACAATTTTCTTGACCTGATAGCCATTTAACACCTGAATGTTTGCCATGGCCTGCATTTGAAACAAGAACTCGTTGCCGGCCCTGCGCGCCGGATCGCCCGTGCAGGTTTCCTCTGGGCCCAGCACGCCAAAGCGGATGTTGGCAGCCGTTAGAATCTTCACAAAAGCCCGCGTCACGCGCTTGTAGCGCTCATCGTACGAACCGGCACAGCCCACCCAAAAAAGGATCTCCGGACTCTCTCCGCGACTCGTCAGTTCAGCCAGGGTGGGCACGTTGAATTCCATGAAAACAGTGTTTTGGTATCGAAAAAAATGGCGCGCATGTCACGTCCACCGTCAAAAATAAGAGGTTTTCGGTCAGAAATTCAAGGTATTTCAACCTTTCGCATGGTAAACAGAATCTCCCGCATTTCGGGCGTATCTTTGCTGCCGATCCACCGAAGACAAGTATGCAACAGCGATTTAGTGCCCGGGACCTGGAGCGCATCAAACAAGCGGTGCGGGACGCAGAGAGAAAAGTCAGCGGCGAAATTGTTCCCGTCTTTGTGGAACGCAGCGCCACCTACACACTCGCTGCCGGGCGCGTAGCCGTACTGGCCGCAGCTCTGGCGTTTTTGGCCATCATTCTCTTCGATCGCTATGTACCTGCACTGGCCGTCTTCGACCCCTTGGTCATCTTCTTCATTGTGGCAGCCACAGGCAGCGGTGCCTTTGCCCTGGTGCGGCTGTTCCCGGGGATCTTGCGGTTCTTCATCCGCCAGGACGAACTGGACCAAGCCACTCGCCGCCGGGCAGAAGTCGCATTCCTCCGCGAAGAGATATTCCATACGCGCCAGCGCACCGGCATTATGATCTTTGTTTCTTTCTTTGAACACGAAGTCATCGTTATGGCCGATACCGGCATTAGCAAGGTAGTTGACCAGCAAGTGTGGGACGAGGTCGTTTTGAAAATCATCGAATATGTCAGGAAAAAAGATATGGTAACCGGCATCGTGGCAGCTATCGGCCGCTGTGGCGACTTGCTGCTGGAAAAAGGATTTGTAGTGACCCCCGATGATATGAATGAACTTCGTGATGACTTGCGGACTGAGTAGGCCTACCTTGCGTTTCCGAACGATACACGTGTTATTTTTCATTGCGTTGGCAGCCCCGGCGCTGGCCCAACTGCCGGTGCCTGCGCACGGCGGCAGGTGGGTACACGATGAGGCCCGCGTGCTGAGCCCGCAGACGCGGACACAACTCGAAGCCCTTCTGAAAGCCGAGCGCGATTCAACATCCAACCAGATTGCCGTTCTGCTGGTTTCTTCACTCCAGGGAGATGACATCGACCTGTATGCAAACCGCGTTTTTAACGACTGGAAACTGGGCGATGAAAAGAAAGACAACGGCGTTTTGTTTCTGCTGGCGATCGAAGACCGGAAGATGCGCATCGAAGTGGGACAGGGACTGGAAGGGGTGTTGACGGATGCGCTCTCGAGCCGGATCAACCGCAACGAAGTAGCCCCGGCTTTCCGGCAGGGCAACTACGATGCCGGCGTGATTGCCGGCACGCTGGCGATTATCAAAGCCATCGAAGGCGAATACAAAGGCGATGCCCACAAGAAAAAGTCATTCCCCTGGATTCCGCTGCTCCTCATCCTGCTGTTTTTGTACTTGTCCGGCCGCAGACGCGGCGGGGGTGGCGGGGGCTACTGGACGACCGGCCCCATGTTGGGTGGCTTTGGCGGAAGCAGTGGCTCCTGGGGTGGGGGCGGTGGCCTCGACTTTGGCGGGGGCGGATTTTCCGGTGGAGGCGGCTCAAGCGACTCGTGGTAAGCCGGTACTCAACCGCCCTCATGCCTCGGGTACGCGTATTCTCCCTGAAACCGCAAAGGGGCAGTCTTGCCCGCTTTTGCTGCACATCTTAATCAATCAGCGCCAGGGCCAACTCCATCATGGCATTGGTTTGCCGCTCGCGCACCTCGGGGGGTGCGGTCTCACCCGTCATGATGTGATCGGATACCGTAAGCAGCGACAATGCTTCAAATCCCATCTGCTTCCCCATTGCATACACGATGCTGGTTTCCATGTCCACGCCAACAACTCCACCGGCAGCAGCCCGCACATAGCGATCGGAATCATCTGAATAAAATAAGTCGGTACTGAAAACGCGCCCCTGCAGCAGGGAGATGTTTTGTGACGCTGCCTCCGTGAGACACCGGGCGAGCAGCGCGGGGTGGGCAGCGGGGGTGGTGCTTTCGTTTTGAAATACAGCCACGGCGGCTGAGTCGGTGATGGCATCCGCAGCCACCACCACCTGTCCGAGGGTTACCCCTTTCCGCAGGGCTCCGCAGGTACCCACGCGCATCACGCGTTTTACGCCATAGCTGTGGATCAGTTCGTGCAGGTACAGGGCCGTGCTGGGGATGCCGATGCCCGTGCCCTGCAGCGAGACGCGCTTGCCCCGGTACCAGCCGGTGAACCCCACCATCCCCCGGATGTGATTGTAACAAAATACGTCCTGCAGATACATGGATGCATAGTGTTGCGCGCGCAGCGGATCGCCGGCGATGAGCACCGTGGAGGCGATGTCGCCCGGACGGGCTTCGAGATGGAGGCTCATGTGTTGCGGAACGTTTCGAAAAATACAACTTCTGCTGCATACCTGCCCAACGGTAAACCGGCACGGGCACATGAAATGTGAAGGCCGTGATTAGCACCCGGAAGGAACACGCGTTTGGCGAGCACCTGAACGAGCATCAATTCCCGTAGCGGCCGGTGTGTCAGAAGCGCCTTGAAACCACGCTTTTCCGGTTTGGAAAAGTACTCATCGCCAATACTTGCGCGAAGCGCGGCCATCAACTCTTCCATGGGGCAACCTTGCTTCAACCACGAAAAGATATTCATCTTTTTTTCAAGCCATCAGAGTGGCGGTGTTCTCCGCTCATCCGAAAAGGCCGGGTAACCTGCGCCCCGCTTCCGATCTTCCCAGCCAACTCCATCCCGATGATCATGAATCAACTCCGTTTTCTGTTTTGCCTGCTGGTATGGTTGCCGGCGGTCAGCCAAACGCCAACACCCATCGTAGCCAGCGACCTGATGAAGATGGCCACCACCAACGGCATCCAAATTTCGCCCGATGGCAGCAAAGCGGTGATGGTCGTTACCCGCAAGGCCGTAAAAAACGAAAATGAATACTACTACACGCGCCACTTGTATCTGCTCGACCTCATTGGCAAAGAGGAGCCGCGGCAGCTCACCTTTGGCGATAAAAACGATGGCCAACCCGAGTGGAGCCCCGATGGAAAACACATTGCCTTTGTGCGCACCGATACCGACAAATCGCAGATCTGGCTGCTGCCGTTGAACGGTGGCGAGGCCTATGCGATTACCCAAGCCGAATTTGGCGCCACACGCCCACGCTGGAGCCCCGATGGCACGAAAATCATGTTCAGTGCCTCCATTCCGTTTTTCGCGATTGGCGGCAACGTGCCATGGGCATACGAACGCCCCGGCCGCAGGCAGGGCGATGAGCCCAACTGGAAAAAACTGAAAGCAGATGAAAAGAAAAATGTAAAAAACAGTCCGGATGGCACGCTGGAAGAAGTGCGTGCCTGGCTTTCTAAAAATACGCTCGAGGGTAATCCACGGATGCTCCACCGCCAGCAACTGCAAGGCGAACTCAACCTGCAACCCGAAGAGGATTTCACCCACCTCTTCGTAAAAACCATCGGCACAGACGATGCGCCCACGCAACTCACCACCGGCTACCAGGATTTTGAAGGTGCCGAATGGAGCCCCGATGGAAAAAAAATCATCTCCCACTCGCGTGTGTACAAAGTAGCGCCCGATGATGAGCCGGACACGGACCTCTGGATCATAGACGCTGAAACAAAAACCGCCACAGCATTTTTGGCCTGGCAAGGTCATAGCCTCTCCAACGCCAAGTACTCGCCCGATGGCACACAGATTCTATTTTATGCTGAAGTGCTGGCCAACCGCCATGCCACGCAAACGCAACTCGCAGTAGTCAGTGCTAGCGGCTACAATCCGCTTTCACTCACGGCTTCATTCGACCGCGATGCCGGACAAGCCGCGTGGAGTGCCGACAGCAAAAGCATTTATTTCACTGCCCAGACCGAAGGAGACATCCCCTTGTTTGCCGTTCCGGCCAGGGGTGGAGCCATCACCAAAATCATCGGCAACGACAGCGGCATCAACGAATTTGATCTGCAAGGTGATGTTGTGGTTTACGCCCTCACCGAAACCAAAAACCCGTGGGAGGTTTACCTCTACCATTTAAAAGACCTGCCTGCCAGGCAGGCAGGCAAAGCCAACCGCCAGCTTACCAAACTCAACGAAGGCTGGGTAAAGAATAAGCGGATCATCACACCCAAAGAATACTGGCTCACCCGCCCCGATGGTACCAAGATTCAATATTGGGTGATGGAACCCGCAGACAAAAAAGAAGGGCTCCGTTATCCCACCATTCTCAACATCCACGGAGGGCCCTCCGCTATGTGGGGCCCGGGTATCTTCAGCATGTGGCACGAATACCAACTCGAAAACAGCTGGGGCTATGGTGTGGTGTACTGCAACCCGCGCGGCAGCGGAGGCTATGGCGATCAATTCAAAAAAGGAAATTACAAAGACTGGGGCCACGGCCCTGCGGGCGATATCCTCGCGGCTCTGGACGAAGCCATCAAAACAAACACCTGGATCAATCCCGATAATCTGTTTGTGGAAGGCGGCAGCTATGCCGGCTACATGGTCGCCTGGATCATCGGCCACGACAACCGCTTCAAAGCAGCCAACGCCCAGCGCGGTGTGTACGACCTCACCACCTTTATGGGCGAGGGCAACGCATGGCGGCTGGTGCCCACTAACTTTGGCGGCTATCCGTGGCAAAAAGAAACGAAGGCACTGCTCGATGCAGCATCACCCCTCACCTACGTAGAGAACATCAACACCCCTTTGCTCATCATCCATGGCGACCAAGACCTGCGCACGGGCGTGATGCAATCCGAAATGCTCTACAAAAGCTTGAAAATTCTCAACAAGCCTGTGGAGTACATCCGCTACCCCAAGGAAGGCCATGAGCTGACGCGCAGCGGCAACCCCGGCCGCATGATGGACCACCTCTTGCGCACAATAGAGTTTTTTGAGCGCTACGCCCGCCACCCCGAGCCACCACCGGCTACGGTGAAGTAGATAAATCGTAAATCAATAATCACAAAGCTCAAATCACGAATCACCAATAAGCAGCATGTGTTTGGGCAGCCCCGCCCCAATTGCCCCGGGCGGCCCGGCTATCCACTTCAACTCCGCGCCACCCGCAAGCCACCCCTTGGCGGGGTTTCCGTTTCTATCCGTGGCTGAATGCCCCCCACCCGAAGGCAGCCGGTCTCTGCCAAAGTAATGCCATAATCTACTCCACCACCATCGCAATTTCCTTTTTATCTTTGGCACCTGCCCATGACGCGCCAAGAAGCCAAACTGCAAATCGAAAAACTGGTAGATCGCTACCATGAACACCGAGAGCAATACTTGGCGGCAGATTACAACGAAGCCAAAACACGCCAGGATTTTATCAACCCGCTCTTTAAAGCCCTCGGCTGGGACATCGACAACGTACGGGGAGATAGCGAAGCCTACCGCGAAGTAATCTACGAAGACAAAGTGCTGGTACGCGGCCAGCAAAAAGCCCCCGACTACGGCTTTCGCCTGCAAGGCAGTGGCAAAGCCCGCCTGTTTTATGTAGAAGCCAAAAAACCTTCCGTTAAACCACCTTTAAAACTCAATCGCGAAGCCGCCTATCAACTCAGGCGCTACGGCAGCAGCGCGCAGGTGCCACTGTCTATCCTCACCAACTTCGAAGATTTTTTGGTGTACGACTGCACCCGTGTGCCCAACCAAAACGACAGCGCCAGCGTGGCCCGCATCAAACACCTGACGTACGACCAGTATGTAGCTGAGTTTGACTTTCTCTACGATACCTTCTCGCACGAGGCTGTTACCCGCGGCCGCTTCGACAAGTATGTGCAGAGCGATGCTGTAAAAAAAGGCAAAGACACGCTGGACAAACGCTTTGTACAAAGTCTGGACGAGTGGCGATTATACCTGGCCAAAAGCATTGCCACCAGCAACAAAAAAATTGACGATGAGCAACTCAACTATGCCGTGCAACTGCTCATCGATCGGCTCATTTTCTTACGCTTCTGCGAAGACCGGGCCGTAGAACCTTACGGCCAGCTAAAACAAGAAACCACCAAAGGCGATCTGTACAAAAATCTGTTTGGGCTCTTCAAAAAAGCCGATGCCAAGTACAACTCCGGCCTGTTCGATTTTAAGAAAGATACCATTACACCCGCGCTCAAGGTAGATAACAAAGTCATCCGAAATATTGTGGAAGACTTGTATTACCCCAACTGCAACTACGAGTTTTCGGTGATGCCCGTGGAAATTCTGGGCAATGCCTACGAGCAGTTTCTCGGCAAAATTATTCGCATTACCCCCGCCCGCAGCGTAAAAATTGACGAAAAACCCGAGGTGCGCAAAGCCGGTGGCGTGTACTATACGCCTCAGTACATCGTCAACTATATTGTAGAACAAACCGTAGGCAAGTTGATTACGGGCAAAACGCCCAACCAAATCAGCGAGCTGAAAATTGTAGACCCTGCCTGCGGCAGCGGTTCGTTTTTGCTGGGCGCATTTGAATATCTGCTCAACTATCACAGCCAATGGTATCACCAAAACCCAACCGCAACACGCAAAGGCGGTGAGGTGCTCACCCCGCACGGCACACTCACCACCAAAGAGAAGAAACGCATCTTGCTCAACAACATTTACGGAGTGGATATTGATGCCAACGCGGTGGAGGTAACCAAACTCAGTTTACTGCTTAAGTGCATGGAAGGCGAAACCGAAGCCAGCATACAACAGCAGCTTTCCATGTTTCACGAGCGCGTGCTGCCCGACTTGGACAACAACATCAAAGACGGCAACAGCTTAATTGATACCGATTTCTACGACAACCAAATCGACTACGGTTTTGAGCGCAAGATCAAACCCTTTAGCTGGCAGAAAGGTTTTCCGCAGGTTTTTAAGCAAGGCGGTTTTGATGCCGTAATTGGCAACCCGCCTTATGTGCGGCAAGAATTGCTGATTGATTTTAAAGAGTACTTTGAAGGCCACTACCGCGTGTTTCATGGCATGGCCGATTTGTACAGTTACTTTTTTGAACGGGGCATTCAGTTGCTGAACGACAAAGGGCTTTTTGGCATTATTGTAGCCAACAAATGGATGCGGGCCAACTATGGCGAGCCGCTGCGCAAGTGGTTGAAAGAGCAAAGCATTTACCAAATCATCGACTTTGGCGATTTGCCCGTGTTTCAATCAGCCACCACGTACCCGCTCATTTTAATTGCCGGAAAATCTAACAAGGCCAACACGCATTTTGATTTTGTAAACGTAAACACGCTGGAGTTCTCTAACCTGGGCAGTTATCTGCAAGATCGGTTTACGCGGGCCGGCAAAGATTCACTAACGGCCGAAGGCTGGAACCTCGCCTCCGATGCAGAACAAAAACTATTGAACAAGCTGGCCAAAACCGGTGTACCACTGGGTGAGTATGTAAAGGGTAAAATTTATCGTGGCGTATTAACCGGACTAAATGAAGCCTTTGTGATTGACGAAGCCACACGCAAGGCGTTGATCAAAGAAGACAAAAGGAGCGCGGAGTTGATCAAACCCTTTTTAGCCGGGCGCGATATAAAACGATACCAGCAACCACATAGCGAGAGCTCGTTGATTTTAATTCCAAGCGGCTTTACAAACAAGGTTGGGAAAAATCCAAAGAGTCCTTGGTTGTGGTTCTCAGCCGCATATCCTGCAATAGCCAATCATCTAAAGAAATTTGATGTAAAAGCTAAAAAACGATATGACCAAGGCGATTATTGGTGGGAGCTCAGGCCTTGCGACTACTACACTGAATTCGAAAAACCAAAAATCATTATTCCGGCAATTGTTAAGAATGCTTCGTATGCTTGGGATGAAAATAAGATCTACTCGAATGATAAAACATCAATCATCCCAACTACAGAGAAGTATTTGCTGGCTATTCTCAATTCCAAAGCTTGCGACTATTTTCTGAAGTCGATTGCTTCTACAAAGCAAGGTGGATATTTTGAGTACAAGCCGATGTACATCGAAAAGCTGCCGATTCCCCAACCAAAAGACAAATCCGCCATCAACGAACTTGTAACCACACTGCTTGCGTTGAACGCAGAGTCACTTGGTGAGAGCTTGCCAGCGAACCTCCAACAACTCCAAACCCGCATCGCGCACACCGAAGAAAAAATAGATGAGCTCGTGTACGAGTTGTATCAACTTACCCCGGAAGAGATTAAGCTGGTGGAGGCAGCCACGCATGAGTAAGGCCACCCAACTGCAAGAAGCATTAGACCATGCCGAGGCCAACGTGCAACACATGGCCACCTGGAGCCAGCGGCAGTTGGCCGAGCGGCTGGAGTTGGTACACATTCAAAGCCAACTGGCCGAAGAAAAGAAAGACACAGCAGCGCTGCAGTTACTCGAGGTCTGGCGCAGCCAACTGATTGCCGCCCGCTTGCTTAAAACCGAGCATGGCATTGCCGATGTACCCTCGGAAATCAAACAGGCGGTTGCCGAGATAGAAATCGCCCGGATGCAGACTGACGAGCGCCGCGAGGTACGCCGGGATGACCAAGCTACGCCTCGTGCCGTACGCAAACCGGCGCTGCAATCACAGCAGGCCGAGAACCAGCTGGGTTTGTTTTAAATCCTAATCAATAATCTCAAATCCTAAATCAATAATCTCCACGGAGTCTCACTACGAGGAATCTGGCTTACCCAAATCATCCCGTTGAATACCCTACACAGCATCCAACAAGGCTTCATCTTCTAGCCCGGGAGCGTGATCCTGCGTTTGGAACAGGATTCAGGCTCATTCCCCACGCAACCCCATCCGCATGAGGATCACTTTTTTTCTCCTTTTTCTGCCTTTCGTACTGGCGGCGCAACCCCGGGTCAAGTATTAGGTTTTTTATAGCGATAGCCTCGGGCGTGAGGGTTTACGGGTAGCCGTGTCGTTCACATCCAAAAAGCGTTCGGATGCCAGGTCCTTTCATTATTCGAATGACGTGTGGGGTGAAACACACCTTTCCCGATGGCTGAAATTTATGGCGTCTGAAAAGCGGGAACGTAGAAAAGATTCCACAACGACGCGGTGCGATCTTCGCATTCTGGCTGGATAACCAGATCCTCCGAAAAAGCAACTACGCCCTTTCGCTGGATGATGTTATGCGGGATATCCTGAAGATCTGCATCCGGTAAAACCGGAAGTTCACGGATGAATTATTCCTCGAAGCCGTGCAAAAATACCTGAATACTGACCTCAGCTATTTTTTTCAGAAGCACATCATCCTGGGGCTGGATCTCGAATGGAAAGATGATGAACTGATCCCTGAATTTGGGGTAGAGGGCACGGGGGTATCCCAAAAATTGTTTGTAAAAGGAAGCTGAAAAACAGGTACTACACGGCAGGAAAATAGTCTGCAGTGTCTCCATGCCCGGCGCGGGGGATAGCTGCCTTGCAGCGTGGTTGCCGTAAACCCGGCTATTCGTTATTTTTACTGGGGGTAGATTTGCATTTTTGAAGATCGCCGCCTTTCTCTAGTAAAACAAATCGCAAAAGATCGATGCGAACATTGCGCGCGCTGCTTAAATGGGTCATGTTGGTTGTAACTATCCTGCTGGTTACCGCCGTACTGCTTGTCCGGTTTACGGATGGGCGGATCAGTAGTCCCGATCACATTGTGCTGGGCTATGATGAGGAGGCCGGCCGTTTTCAGGTATGGGAAAAGAAAACCTATCGCCTCCAAGGAACCGATGGACCCTATGTGATCGGTGACCAGGTATACCGCGTAACGCAGGATGGGCAGTTTCTGCAACACTCCATCAGGCGCGGGGACACGCTGACTGTAATAGTTGACAACGCTGATGAAGATCAGTTCCCAATCGTTTTGCAAGACACCCTCACCCCTCCTCCCGACAGGTACGACATGCCGGAGCGCATGCTGGTCATGTCAGACATTGAAGGGAACTTCAACGCTTTTGCCGGCCTTATGCAAAAACATGGCGTGATTGATGATCAGTTCAAGTGGACGTTTGGGGCCGGACATCTGGTGCTGACCGGTGACTTCGTGGACCGGGGCGAACAGGTAACGCAGGTACTCTGGTTGATCTATAAGTTGGAAAGCGAAGCCCTCCGGCAATCGGGCCGTGTACACTACATCCTGGGAAACCATGAAGTTATGAATTTCCACGGCAATGCTTCAGCCAACAAAGGCAAGTACATCCGTGCAGCCCAACTAATCAGCGGCAATGAAACCGTAGCCGTGGCTACCCGTTTCATATACTCAGAAAAAACAGCGTTGGGGCGGTGGCTCCGCTCGCGGAATATCATCGAAAAAATCGGGCCCTATGTTTTCATGCATGGAGGTATCAGCCCGGATTTACTGAAGTATCGCGTTTCAATTGCAGACATCAACCGCCTGGCAAAAACAAACTGGAACAAAATAGGCAGCAAACAACCAGATGAAAGCCAGGCAGAAGATTTCATTACCGGATCGAAGGGCTTATACTGGTATCGCGGACTGGCAACCGCCACAGATGATTACCCGAAAATCACCGGGCCGGAGCTAGACCGGGTATTGGCTTTTTACGGTGGAGAAAAGTTGGTGTTCGGGCATACCCTCCAGGATACCATTACCCTTGATTTTGGCGGCAAGACGATCAACACAGATGTGCGACATGGAAGCGGCAAAGAAGATGCTAAAACGATGGGCCTGTTCATTGAAAATGGAATTGAATATGTGGTGGATGGCCGGGGATCAAAAAAACGAATCTGAGTCAGCCTCGAAACGTACGGCAGCCTTAAGTTAGCAGGCGGCTACGCAGATCCGAGCGTGTTTGCGATTTTCGAACGGCGGCCCTTCAATCCGAAAAACGCACACACAAAGGCACACCGGCGGGTGAACCCCCAGTTGCCCTGAGTGTGCAACTCTGGACATTTCATTTTTGCTGAAATGCCGGTGTTTTTCATTTCAGTTTTACCGCTATGTCGGCTGGCGGATTGTAAAATCAGAAATCCGGAAGGCGTCTTTGTTGGGAGCTTTGTAA
>CANGUI010000004.1 GCA_947457025.1 Flammeovirgaceae bacterium
ATAAAATCAAGGGCAAAGAGGGTTAACAAATGTTTTATTGCTATTGATTGAAAATACTCGGTGCGAGCCACCAGTCGGTGCAGTCATCCGCTACCAAATGCTCGATTTTTTTATCCGTGAGGTAACGACTAGGGTAAGGAACATCAGCGAAAGCGGAGTAGCAGGTAGAACAGCGGGAGGTACAAATTGGATTTGTCGAGGCTGATTTTTTGGGTAGACCATGGAATTGAGTTGTGTCCTGAGGTGCAAACTCCGGACGGCGGAGGTGAGTAAAACAGAACCTGTAGACGTTTACCAACTATGGTATATTTCGGTTAATTTTGAAACTCAGATTGGGAATCGTAGTGTAAATCACCTTGAAATACGTTGACTCGGAAATAAGACGAAACCGTTTGACGAAAGGTCTGGTGGTAGCACTTTTCTTTGTTTCCGTTTTCTATCTGATGCTTTACTTTCTTTTCGGCTGGAGAAGCATCGATTTGGAATTTGTATTTCCATTTGTGGCCATGGCCGTGGTTTTGTACATCATGCTGTATTTCGGCCTTTATTCCACCGCCAAGGTACTTGGCCTCTTTATGTTCAACATCGCATTATTTTTTGTCGCCTCCAGCGAAAGTACGGCCACGGGTGTGTATTTGCACTATGTTACCTGCATCGCGGTGGCCCTCACGGTTTTTCGGTACGAGCAACGGCGGATCAGCATCGTGTTCGCAGCCTTTTCATTGGCACAGTTGCTGGCTGTAAATTTATTCACGTTTGATTTCGTACCTGAACGTATACATCCGCCCGACCTGACCCGGTTATTGTTTGCCATTCACACCTCTATTGTTGCTTTAATTTCAATTTCATGCATCATGCTGATCATGGGCATGAACTTTGACGCCGAGCGTCACTTAAATCAAAAACAGCGCGTCATTGAAATGCAAAATGAGGAACTCAAAAAGACCAACGAGGAACTTGATCGGTTTGTGTACAGTGCTTCCCATGATCTGCGCGCGCCGCTTACCGGCATCAGCGGATTGATTAGCCTCATGGAGATTGATCGCGAAACCCCGGCTGAAGTGATCCTGGATAAGATAAAAGGGCAAGTGAACAAGATGGAGAGTTTTATCACGGATATTGTCAATTACTCCCGCAACAGCCGCCAAGATGTCAACGTTGAAGATTTATCGTTGCGGTCGCTGGTGGATGAGGTATTCAAAACCCTTTCTTTTTTCGAGTTGGCACCCCGAATTTCCATGCGAAACGAAATCGATGCAGCCGTGATGATTTCAACTGATCACCACCGCATGAAAGTGATTTTAACGAATATGGTCGGCAATTCGATCCGTTATGCGGACATGAGTAAGGACGATCCTTTCGTGGCGGTCACTTTTGAGAAATCCGAATTAGAACAGGCCATTCACATCCGAGACAATGGCGTGGGCATTGCAGCGGCTTATCTCCCCCGAATTTTCGACATGTTCTTCAGGGCGAACAGCTCATCGAAGGGGTCGGGTTTGGGACTTTACATTGTGGGCGAAGCTGCCAAAAAAATGAATTATCGGATTGACGTGGCATCTCAGGAAGGAGCTGGCACAACATTTTCAATTCTCATCCCTGTGTGATAATGCGTGCCGGGCTGGAAAAAGCAAATACTTTTTATCGGTCGCTCAACGTGTGCTGCGCAATCCTATCGAACCGCTAAAAAAATTGGATTCTATACGCTGCACGTGTGAGACACCGCTCCCCACACTGGGCCAATAACAGATTCAACATACAAAAAATCGGCATTCCCGGTGCCACTCGAGGCAGACGTACCTGCTCTGTCTTGCTGCAGCGATGACAGTGGCCATGCCTTTACCCGATGTGCTGAAAAACAAAGGCTCGCCAATGCGGCCATCACTCCCGGCTTCTATTTCCGGAAAGTGAACCTGTAGCGCTTACGCGAGTTTCGTCAGCAGTGCCAGTTGGTTACGTGCCCGCTCCAGATTATGGAGCGGATGCTTCACTTTGTAGTACACATTCCCATTCAGGTGATCGGCCAGAAAGCGGAGCGCCATGATGTAGGTCATCATCTTGCCGGCAAACGGAATCGTCTTCTTCTCGTCTTCAGTGAGTCGGTCTGCCATTGGCTCGAGATACCCCGCCACCAACGCGTCGTACACATCAGTGCGGATCGTAATTTTTGAAAGATCTGTTTCGTCTTCGCTCACCGGACACACACAGGTGCGCACCAGATCACCCAGATCATAAATAAAATAGCCCGGCATGAGTGTATCGAGGTCGATGACACACTTCACCCGCCCCGTTAAACGATCAAAAAGCACATTATTGATTTTGGTGTCATTGTGCGTCACGCGCAGCGGAAGCCGGCCTGACCGAATGAGACCCTCGTACTCATGCACGAGTGGTTGAAACGCTTGCGCGGAGGCGATTTCGTTTTTCGCCAGCCTGGCAAGAGAAGGTTCTGTTTGCGCGAGGGCCGTTTCGAACTGTTCGTAGCGCCACGACAGGTCGTGAAACCGACGGATAGTGGGCTGGAGCTCGGCCGGATGAAGCCCATCGAGATTGCGGGCAAATTCGCCAAACCCGCGGGCTGCTTCGTAGGCTTGCTCGGGTGACTCAATTTCCTGCAGCGTGACGGAATCCGCGACAAAGGGCAAGAGGCGCCAGACTTGCTGTTGATTGTCCGTTGCCACAGCACCACCTGTGCGGGTCGGCAGCGGGTTCAGAAAAAAATAGCCGGGGTGGTGCTGCGCAAGGTATGCCCCCACCACACGCAGGTTGTGGGCAATGGCCTCCGGGTGCCGGAAGACAGACGTATTGATTCGTTGCAACACCTTTTGCGGGGCGGCGCTTTGCACAAGTAACGTCGTGTGGATATGCCCCGTTCCGAGGGGTGAAACCCTGATGTTGTACGGCAGCCCGAATTGGTGCAACACTTCAGGCGGCACGGAAGATTCTAGTTCCATAGCGGCATGGGATACTCCCCCGCCTCCGCCAGTAAGCGCAAGCGCCGGGTTACCTCTTGTTTATCTTCCTGGTACGTTACCCCGAACCACATGTTCCCGCCGGTCAGCACCTTCACTTTGCCGAGGTCTTTCCGGATCAACTCATTCACCACCAACGGAATGTAAAACTCGGCCTTCGGGTTGTGACGGTTGTTGGCCAGAAAGATATCGAACATTGATGCAGCCAGATCAAACACGGTTGGCTGAAACCCCCAGAAGTTCATGGAGGTGGGCGTTTCAGGGGAAAGGATGCGGTCGCCTTCTTTTTCTTTCGAAACAATTTGATTGTTTTCCTTTACAATCGTGGTTCGCTCCACCACCGTTTTTAAAAAACCATTGGCATCGGTTTCTCCACAACCGCGCGAAACGCTGCCGTAGTCGGACAGCACGTTCTTCAGCGTGTAGCCCACCATGGCATGGTGGCCTTCTGTATCTTGTCTGAAGAATTCGGCAAGCGCCTGGAATGCTGCAAATCCATAAAAATCATCTGCATTGATGGCAGCGAAGGGCTCATGAATGACTGGGCGGGCACAAAGCAAAGCGTGACCTGTGCCCCACGGTTTGGTACGATCGGGTGGTAAGAGTTCCGGGGGTACCAACTTGTCGAGCGACTGGATGACGAACTCCACGTCCACCTTTCCCTGCAGCCGGGGTAGAAACTTTGCCTTTACGGTTTCTAAAATCTCTTCACGCACAATAAACACCACTTTGGTGAAGCCGGCCCGGATGGCATCAAAGAGCGAATAGTCCATGATCGTCTCACCGGCGGGGCCAAACCCGTCAATCTGTTTGATGCCCCCGTAGCGACTGCCCATGCCGGCGGCAAGCACCAGCAGTGTGAGTTTTTTTGTGGAATACATGGAAGTGTAAGGATTTTACCCTAAAATCGGGTTCGAAATTCGCAAAAGTAATCTGAATCACCATACCCACTCCACATGACTTCCAAAAATCAGTACGCCGTTTCCATCGCCATTATTGGCGTGTTGTTTTTTATTTTCGGATTTGTTACGTGGCTCAATGGCACGCTCATCCCATTTTTGAAGTTGGCCTGTGATCTGCAATCGGATGCCCAGGCCTTGCTCGTTACGTTTGCCTTCTACATGGCCTACTTTTTTCTGGCGCTGCCATCTTCATACATCCTGGAACGAACCGGTTACAAAAAAGGCATGTCGCTCGGCCTGGCTGTGATGGCAGTAGGGTGCCTTCTGTTCATTCCGGCTGCATCCGCCCGCAGTTTTGGATTATTCCTGACGGGATTATTTGTTCAGGGGATGGGGCTATCGCTCTTGCAGACGGCATCGAATCCCTATATCTCCGTAATCGGTCCGATTGAGTCGGCTGCTCAGCGGATCAGCATCATGGGCATCTGCAATAAGGTTGCCGGTGCGCTCAGTCCGTGGATTCTCAGTGCCATTGTGCTGGCCGGAGCCAGCCAGATTGAAACCCAGATTCAATCCACAACAGATGTACTCGTACGCAACGAACTGCTTCAGGACCTGTCGCATCGCATCATCGCTCCGTATGGCGTGATGGCCGGTGTGCTTATGCTGCTGGCTGCCATGATTCTGTTTTCTCCACTGCCGGAAATCGAAATGGAAGGAGGCAATAACACGGAAGGTCAACCGGCACGCAACAGCATCTTCCAATATCCGTACCTGTGGCTCGGCTCGCTTTGTATTTTCACTTATGTAGGGGCGGAAGTAATGGCCGGCGATGTAATCGGCATCTACGGCAAAGAACTGGGAATGAGCCTTGACGAAACCAAAAACTTCACATCTTACACACTGTGGTCGATGGTGGTGGGCTATGTAGTGGGCGTGTTGACCATCCCGCGTTACCTCAAACAAGAGTTGGCTCTGAAAATCTCCGCCATTACCGGGATCCTGTTATCGTTTGGCGCCTTCTTGACCACGGGCTACACCAGTATTTTCTGCATTGCCCTGCTGGGTCTGGCAAACTCACTGATGTGGCCTGCCATCTTTCCCATGGCAATAGACGGTCTTGGAAAATTCACCAAAACAGGGTCAGCCATGCTGATCATGGGCATAGCCGGTGGCGCAATAATTCCGCTGGCTTATCCCCTATTGTCGGAGTCATTCCCGCCGGCCACGGCTTTCCTCTATGTAGTGCTGCCCTGTTATGCCTACATTCTTTTCTACGCGATCAAAGGTCATCGCATCGGAAAAACATGGTGAGGACGGCAGGATTGTTTATTCTGATAATTTTCTGCGCATTTCAAACGCAGCCTCCGGTACATCAGGCATTCGATTTCACAGCTGAGAATATCTTCAGCCAGAATATTGAAGGACCTTGTTTTGATGCGGCCGGGAACCTCTACGTCGTGAATTTTCAACGGGATGGTACGGTGGGGCGGGTAGATGATAACGGAAACGCCTCGCTGTTTATCACGCTGCCCTACAAAAGCATCGCCAATGCCATTGTATTCAATTCGAAGGGAGACATGTTGCTGGCCGACTGGATCGGACACAACGTGCTGAAAGTGAACATGAAGACAAAAGGCGTGAGTGTACTGGCTCATAAAGGCTTTAATCAACCCAATGACCTGGTCATCAACCAAAAAGATCAGGTATTTGCATCCGACCCTGACTGGAAAAAAGGTACCGGCCGTATCTGGCGTGTAGAGCCCGATGGCGAAGCCCAGGTGGTGTGGGACAATCTCGGAACAACCAACGGGATCGAATTGAATCCGGACGAAACCATCCTCTACGTAAACGAAAGCGCACAGCGTAAAATCTGGGCGTTTGAAGTGGACAAAAAGGGGAATCTCAGCAATCCGAAAGGCTTTCATGAATTTGCCGATTTTGGTCTTGATGGCATGAAGTGCGATGTGCGGGGCAACCTCTATGTGGCGCGGTACGACAAGGGGACGATTGCCGTGCTTTCTCCGGGTGGAAAACTGGTGCGGGAAATTGCGCTCAAAGGCATGAAGCCAAGTAACCTTGTTTTTGGCGGAACTGATGGGAGGACAGTGTATGTTACCCTGCAGGATAGAAAAGGCATGGAATATTTTTGGAATGACTTACCGGGCCGGGCCTACAAAAAATGAGGTGCCTGAGTATCCTTTTCGTTGCCGCGTTCAGTTTGCATGTTGCAGCCCAGCCCGCGAATCCCTCCCGCGCCCTTACCCGTTTGCAGCAATGGATGGTGGGCCGTTTCAGCAGTGAGGCACAGGCCAAATCAGACTCTGCTTTTTTTGATATTCGCCTGCACGTTGTGCCCATCTGGCAACATCGAACGGATGGCTACTGGCTGTATGTTGAACAGGCAGCTGCTTCTGCCCTGGACAAACCTTACCGGCAAAGGATCTATCGACTAACGCAAACGGGTGACCAATTCATCAGCACGATCTATACATTCGCAAATCCGCTGCAAAAAGCCGGTAATCTGGCGGCCGTTGAGCGGCTAACACCCGACTCGCTTATCACCCGCAGTGGGTGCGAAGTAATCCTTAGTCAGATGGGAAAGAAAGCGTTTGAAGGCAGCACGATCGCCAGGCAATGCCCAAGCGAATTGCGGGGCGCGACATACGCCACCAGCGAGGCATTGATCCGGAAAGACCGCATGGTGACACTCGACCGCGGATATAATGCGCAAGATCAGCAGGTGTGGGGCTCCACGCGCGGTGGATATGTTTTCATCCGAAAGCCGTAACCCAAAAGCACCTCTAAATCCCCACGGTTTTACTGCGGATATAATTTTAGGTACGTCAGTTTTTCGATCACGGTAGAATTGCCTTTGTCCTCACTGCGCACTCCCTCCAGAACATCAAAATCTTTGTCAAAGGTGAATGAGTACGACGTACTCTGTCCCCGCTTTTCCAGGTACGTGTACACCGCAACCTGGTTAACTCCAACATCCGAAAACTCTCCGCGTATGGAATAACTCGGCAGTAACAAATTTTCGATCGGGATTTCGATGAAAGCACGGGTTTGCGACTTCACATCCCGGATTATGGCCACCTGTCGATAGTTTTCGTTTCGTTCAATTACACGTTCTTTTTCCGTGGTGGAAAAAAGCCCCGTTCCTTTTTTGGTTACAACCCGTGTTACGGAATAGATACCCTCGATGGATGCTTTCGCCGCTCCTGTTTTTGCCAGATAGGCCTTCAGCACGTCATGAAAGTAAACTTGTTCAAATGGATAGACCTTGTTGCGTTGTTGCATGCTGTACATAGTAGAAATGGAGCAACTGCTCCCCCCTGCCACCACAAGCCATCCGGCACCAAGAAGTACAATAAATGTTTTCATGCATACCTCGATTTATGGTGAAAGCTACTGCGATTTTTTTGTAGTTACACGCAATTCGCACCAGGGTGGTTGAACAAAACAGGGGCACGTAGAATCAACCACCTCCGGATAGACGGGCATTGCTATCCACGGTGCGGCAGATTCAACCGGGCGGTCGAAATAAGATCCCGTAGATCACTCCTGCAAGAGACACTTTTCAATCCTGTTCAGGAGGTGTTTTAAAAACGCTCCATTCAGGTTGCCAGCAATGCTTTTACGCGAAAACATCATCCGCGATTATGTGCACGATAGCTCCGTTTTCGACTTTGAAGATAGCGTATGGTTCCCTTTGCCCGGTTCTGTTTCCCTGGATTATTCCGATTATCATACAGAGATGATTGCTTTTGTAAAAAAAGAAGCGCAACACCCAATTAATTCGTTTACTTTCACACCGCATGGGGTTTCGGATTTTAGGTGTTTTTGGTTTTTGTATTTTCGGTTTTTATGCAACATCTCAGCCGGTCGACAGCCTTCGCGTAGCCGCGCTTTCGGCCGTCTTGAACGATTCGGAGCGATCTGCTCAAGGTCATACGCTGGTTCACCAAGGAGTTGAAGTCGCTCCGCTGCCAAAGAACATCAAGGGAACTCCCTATCTCTGGGAGGATTTCGAATCGGGAACGATTACCTATGCCGGTTTGATATACGGGAATACGCTGATGCAATTCGATGCAGTTCACCAGCGGGTGCTCGCGCAACATCCGTTTGGATCATTTCCCATAGAATTAGTGCAAAGCAAGGTAACGGCATTTGAAGCCTCAGGCCGGCGTTTCATGAGCTTTGATCTCCCCGGTGGTCCTTCCGGATTTTATCAGGTTTTGAATGCCGGGCGGGTAACGGTCCTGGCCCGAAGAAGAAAGGAGCTACGCGAACGCGTAAGCGGAAATGAGGTGGAGAGGTTCTACCATTCGATGGATCAACTCTTTCTGTTGAAGGAAGGTGTATTGCATCGGATTCAAACACATAAACAGCTTTGGGCGTTGCTAGGCGATCAGAAATCGGCAATCAAAAAAATCTGGAAGGATCAGGGTCTGAGTTTTCGCCACCAGAAAGAACAGGCGTTGATAGAAGCCGCTGCCAGTTATGAATAAAGTCAGGGGGTTTTTGATCCCGCTCGTGTTCGGAATCACGATGGCTGCAGCGCAAGATAAACCCTTGTTCACATTTCAGCTGCGGGATGTTCCTTTCTTGACGCTGGCCGAAACGATGGAGAGGCAAAGCCCGTATCGTTTTTTCTTCCGCCCGGCCGACACCGACTCCCTTGTCCTCTCTGTGGCGGTTTTACGTGCTCCGCTGGAAGAAGTGCTGACCAAAGCATTTGCCAATACGGACCTGCGCTATGCCATCGATCCAGATCTGAATGTATTCATCACCCGCACCATTTCGCTGATCAGCGAACCCGTTCTCACGTCGGACAACCCGGCCGCCGGAAAAGTACTGTCGGAGTACATCCTGAACCGGATCTCCGACCAGGAAAAATTACTGGAAGCAAAAATGATCCAGATTGGAAAACGAACGGTGCCGCCAGCGGGAGAAGCCCTGCTCAGTGGGCAGATCAAAAATGTGCAGACGGGTGAAGCCATCGTGGGAGCGCTAGTTTATATCGATCAGCCGCGGGTGGGCACATCTGCCGATCCGTTGGGCAATTACAGCCTCCGGCTGCCCACCGGGCGCCACGAGCTGATCATTCAGAGTGTTGGCATGCGTACGACGCGCCGGAACATCCTGCTGCTGGGGGATGGTCGCCTCGACATCGACCTGACCGAAGAGGTCATTTCCCTGAAAGAAATTGTGGTTGAAGCGGAACGCAGTGAAAACATTTCCGGAGTACAAATGGGCCTGCAGCGCCTGGATGTAAAAACAATGCGCAAAATTCCTTCCCCCCTTGGCGAAGCAGATGTTTTCAAGATCATGCTGACGCTGCCGGGTGTGCAAAGTGTTGGTGAAGGCACGTCGGGGATTAACGTGCGAGGCGGGTCAGCCGACCAAAACCTGATTTTATTGGATGGTACCACGATCTACAATCCCTCCCACCTGTTCGGATTTTTTTCTGCCTTTAATCCGGATGTACTTAAAAATGCTGAGCTGAGGAAAAGCGGAATTCCCGCAGAGTTTGGCGGGAGATTATCTTCTATTCTTGATGTAAACGTCCGAGAGGGCAATAAACGTAAATTTCAGATGAGTGGTGGTGTCAGTCCCATTACGGGGAGGCTTACGCTGGAAGCACCGCTCATCAAAGACAAGATGTCGGTGTTGGCCGGTGTGCGGGCCACCTACTCGGATTGGCTGCTCCGGCAGTTGCGCGATGCATCCCTGCGCAACAGTAATGCGTCTTTTTATGATGCCAATTTCCGTTGGGACTATGAGTACAACACGCGCAATCTTTTTACTGCCAGCGCCTATGTCAGTCATGATGATTTCCGCTTTGATCAAGACACCGTTTACCAATACAAAAACCAGACGGTCTCCTTCGGGTGGAAACACATCTTTTCGAAAAAACTCTTCGCTCAGTTTAGCGGCGGATACAGCGGCTACCGCTACGCCATCACCTCCGACCGCGATCCGGTGAATGCCTTTCAACTGAATTACGCCATCGACCAGGTACAGGCGCGTGGGGATGTAAACTACAGCGTATCGAGCCGGCACGTCATCACGGCCGGTGCGCAGGCCATTCAGTATCACCTCTCGCCCGGCAGCCGGGTGCCAATCGGTGCGGCGTCCGTCATTCAGGTAGAGGAAATTCAGCGCGAGCAGGGTGTTGAAGTAGCTGCACATGTCAGCGATCAATGGGAAGTTTCATCCCGGCTGTTGATCTCGGGCGGAATCCGGTATTCAGCTTTTCTGAACCGCGGGCCCGTGCGGGTATTCCAGTATGATCCCCGCTTTAGCCGGAGCGTAAATTCGATTGTGGACACCACCTTCTATGGTCGTGGGGAAACCAGCGCCGTTTACCACGGGCCGGAGCCGCGCCTGTCTGCGCGCTATACGCTATCGCCAACCAGTTCACTGAAACTGGGCTTCAACCGCATGCGGCAGTACCTGCAGATGCTGTCGAACACCACCGCCATCGCCCCCACCGATATCTGGAAGTTGAGCGATTATCACATCAAGCCGCTCGTGGGTGATCAGGTAAGCATCGGATTCTACCGCAACGCCGCAGACAACCGATGGGAATTTTCACTTGAGACATACTATAAATGGATTGCCAACGCGGTGGATTTCAAGAGTGGAACAACTCTGCTTCTCAATCAGGCCATCGAAGCCGATTTGGTACGGGCGCAGGGTAAAGCCTACGGCGTAGAGGTGCTGCTGAAACGAAACTCCGGGAAGCTGAACGGATGGCTGAGCTATACTTTCTCCCGCACGGTGCTGCGAACGCTCGGCACTTTTCCAAGCGAAGTGATCAACCGTGGAAACTACTATCCCGGCAACTTCGACAAGCCACACGCTGTAAATCTGATCAGCAATTACCGGTTTAATCATCGCATCAGCATGACATTCAACGGAACGTACTCCTCCGGCCGGCCGGTGACAATTCCGATCGCCCAGTATAACCTCAACGGTTCACCCCGGTTCTTTTATTCGGAACGAAACCAGTTTCGCATTCCCGACTACCTGCGGTTTGATCTGGGCTTCAATGTGGAAGGCAATCACAAAATCAGGAAACTCGCGCACAGCTCCTGGACCTTTTCGGTGTACAACCTGATGGGCAGGCGCAACGCCTACTCCGTATTTTTTCAGTCGGAAGGCGGCAACGTAAAAGGCTACCGACTGGCGGTATTTGGTTCGCCCATTCCAACGATCACCTATAATTTCAAATTCCGATGAAGCTGCGGATGTCAACACGCTGGATGCTGGTCGCGGTGGTTGCCGTTAGCGCTTGCCTCGATCCCTTTACGCCACCAAAGCGGAAAATCAACCTCCGGCTTCTGGTAGTGGATGGCGCATTTCGCCCCAATGACTCTACGGTGATCCGGCTGTCCCGCACGGTGGATCTCGGTGCTGCCGAACCACCCGCTGCAGAAGTGGGTGCGCGACTTGAAATCGAAAATCAACTGGGTCAACGAGGGCAACTCATCGAGTTTGGAGGTGGACGCTATGTTCTTCCTCCCGGTGTGCTCAGCGGTGCCCGTGTAAAACTGCATATTGTTACCGCAAACGGAGCGCAGTATGAATCTGATTTCAGTGATGTACTTCCCACACCGCCCATCGAATCGATGAATTATGCGTTTAGTCCGACAGACGGCTTATCTTACTTTTTAACCACGCGCGCCGAAGCGAATACACCGGTTTTTTTCAGGTGGGAGGTGATGGAAACGTGGATGTACACGGCTGCCTATGAATCGGTGCTGCGCTTTGAGGATGGTCGAATCGTTCCCCGCATGCAATCGAATTTTATCTGCTGGCAGACCAAGGCATCCAAAAATATACTCATCGGTTCCACCACGGGCAGGAACAGCGGTCTCATCGCAAACAGAAACGTACTGAATATTCCGGCCGGCGATGAGCGGCTCAGAATCAAACACAGTGCCTTAGTGCGGCAGCAGGCGATCAGCCCGCAGGCATTTGAATACTGGGAACAACTTGCAAAAAATAGTCAGAACCTCGGGTCTTTATTTGATCCCATCCCCTCAGAGTTGCCCGGAAACATCCGTTGTATGACGGATCCGGATGAACCTGTGCTGGGGTATTTCTCTGCTTCCGTGGTGGCCGAGAAGCGCATCTTCTTCGATGCTGCTACTGAACCCAACCGCCCTGCCGTGGACCTGCCATTTCAATCGTGTCGCCTCGATACGATCCGAAACCTTGCTCTCTTCAATTCGGGTATTTTTGAGATCGTCACCGCCCTGCCATTTCAGTTCGGCTATGGCTTTACCTACACGCTGGGAGGTTGTATCGATTGTACAAGCCGTGGCGGCACAACCACTAAACCTCCGTTTTGGGAATGAGGAGACGCGTCTTTTTCTGGCTTCTGGGATTGACCTGCATCCAGGCGGTCGGATCTGCGGCACAGCCGGTCGATTCATTGCGGACACAGACCACACCCAATATGTGGATTGAGAAACTCTACCTGCACACGGATCGGCCCCATTACCTGACCGGGGAAAAGATCTTTTTTCGAATCTTCTATGTGGACGGCTTCCAACATAAACCAGCCGATCTCAGTAAAATAGCGTATGTGGAATTAATCCGTGCAGATGGGTCCGCCGTGCAGCAAGTGAAAGTGAAACTCACGAGCGGTGGAGGGTCCGGCTTCCTTGAATTACCGCTCGACCTCGCCACGGGAAGCTACCAGCTGCGGGCCTACACCCGCTGGATGCGTAACGACTCGGAGCGATTATTTTATCATCGCACGTTCACGATCATCAACCCGATGGAAGCATTGCCCGCGAGTTCGCCGGCCGTGCAACCGCCGGGCTTCTTTCCCGAGGGCGGACACCTTTTGGCGGGCGTTGAAAACCGCGTTGGCTTTTTGATCGCCCATGCCGGCTCAGTTGCCGGCGTCATTCGAAACCAACGGCAGGAGATTGTAGCCCGTTTTTCCGCCGGCGCGGATGGCCGTGGTTCCTTCCTGTTTACTCCTGAAACAGAGCAGGCTTACTCCGCTGTTTTTTCTGTAGACGAAAAGACGGTCATTCGCGCCTCGCTACCACCGGTGACCACAACGGGGGTGCATCTGCGGGCCACTCAGGTAAACAACGAACTTCAGATTCACGTGTTTGAAACCCCGCCCGGGTCAAATCAACTTCACGTGTTGCTGCACCAGAGCCGGATGAATGCGAAACGTCTGACGGTAAAGATCGAAAATGGGAGCGGTGTGGTCCGGTATCCATGGTCGGCCTTGCCGCCGGGAATTACGCGCATCACGGTTTTCAACAACCAGCTGCAACCCGTGGCCGAGCGTCTTGTTTTCAAAACGCCACCACCACCCGTTACCGTATCCGTAACCCCAAACCACACGCAGGTTCGCCAGCGCTCAAAAGTAGCGCTCTCGCTGGCTGCCGGCGAGCGAAACACAGAGGGAGAAATCGCGGTATCCGTTTACCGGCTGGATAGCCTGCCGGCAAGGGCAGCCTCGCTGCATGCGTACCTCTGGTTGGAATCTGAATTGGGTACAGAAATTGAAAAACCCGAAAAGTATCTGTTCCCGTCCGACAGTTCGCAACAGCTTGCTGACTTGTTAATGCTCACCACCGGATGGAGTCGCTACAGCCAGCCGTCCGATCGCCCTGTTTCTTTTGTTGCGGAAATCCATGGCGCATGGGCTGAGGGCCAGGCCACGGATGATGATGGTCGCCCGGCTGCGGGAATCTCACTTCTTGCCTCTGCGCGGGGACGGGGACAGATTTACTCAGCCGTTACGGATCAGAGTGGAAAATTTTTCTTCGAACTACCCGACCTCGCCGGCCCCGGCACGCTTTACCTTCGGAATTGGAACGACCCCACACAGCGTCTGCGCGCTTCGTGGATTTCACCGTACGACACACGCAGATCTTTTATGCCCCGGAGTAGCACGCTCAGCCTGTCACCCCAGTCCTTGCGCCGTGTGTTCATCCACCAGCAGGTGGAAGCTGCATACAACCCACCGGAAACGCGGGCCGACCCGAAGCCCGACACCGCCACGCTGCCGTTTTACGGCCGGGCGAATGAGTCGTACCGCCTGGATGACTATACCCGCTTCCCCACGATGGAGGAAGTGTTCCGTGAGTATGTTAACGGAGTCTGGGTTCGCAAAAACAAGCAAGGTTTTTATTTTCTGCTGCTCAACCGCCTGAGTCAGACGTTAATGGATCGCGACAATCTGCTGCTCGTCAATGGTCAGCCGATCAGCAACGTAAATAAGCTGATGGAATTCAATCCGCTGGATGTAGATCGCATTGACGTGGTAGATCGTAAGTTCTTTGCCGGGCCAATCACCTTTCAAGGTATTGTTAACGTGATCACTACCTCCGCGGCTGCGCAGGCCAACATTCCCGATGAAGCGCTGCTGGAAATGGCCTACGAGGGGTATCAACTTTATCGTGAACACGCGCCGCGGCAGTACAACCCGGAAGCAGCAAAATTCAGCCGCATACCTGACTTTCGCCATCAGCTATATTGGAATCCCAATCAACCCCTTCGTGCCGGTGCAGCTAACATCGAATTCTATACGTCTGACACAACCGGATCTTTTATCGTGGTGGTGGAGGGTATTACAACCTCCGGACGGGCGCTGACGGGCACGATGTTTTTTACCGTTGCGCGTTAATCCAGGTTACTTTCATTCACCACATACAATGGCCTTTGCCGCAGGTTGGCGTCCATGCGGATGAGGTATTCACCAATCAAACCGAGGCAGATCAATTGGATGCCGCCAATAAATAAAATGCTCACCATGATGGAAGCCCAGCCGGGCACGGCCTCCCGGAGCAGGTACTTGGAGTAGAGTGTGTACAAAATCAGCAGGAAAGAAAGAAACGAAACAAAGAACCCAAAATAGGAGGCCAGTTTCAACGGCATATTCGAAAAACCGGTAATCCCATCGAAGGCAAATCGCAGCATTTTCCGAAACGTATAGCCGGTTTTCCCAGACAGGCGCTCCTGTCGGTTATACTCCACAAACGTCTGTTTAAACCCCACCCACGACACCATCCCCCGGATAAATTTGTGATGCTCGGGCATCTGGTTCAGTGCATTCACCACTTTCCGGTCCATGATCCGGAAGTCGCCCGTATCGACCGGAATCGAGATCGAGGTGACGCGCGCGAGAATCCGGTAAAATATTTTTGCGGTGATCTTCTTGAAAAAACTCTCCCCCTCGCGCGTGGCCCGTTTGGCATAGACCACGTTCCAGCCTTCATTCATTTTTTCATCCATTGCGGCGATGAGCTCGGGAGGATCTTGCAGGTCGGCATCGATGATTACGATGCGTTCACCTTTGCTGAAGTGCAAACCGGCTGTCACGGCAATCTGGTGGCCGAAGTTGCGACTGAAGTCGATGTACTTCACTGCCCGATCGGAGTTGGCCAGATCTTTCACCACGGCCAGCGTACGGTCGCGGCTGCCATCGTTGACGAACAAGAGCTCGTAGGGCTTCCCGAGAGCGATAAGCACGCGTGTCAGGCGCTCGTAAAGCGGCTGAACGTTTTGCTCTTCATTAAAAACCGGAATGATTACCGAATAGCCTGCCATGCATCACACATTTGAAAGTGAAAGTATAACTTTATGCCTTGGCTTTCAACTCCAAGATCCATGAAATCCTTTCTGAACAACAACCGCGCCCTGCTGGCTTTGTGGATAGTCTTGCTGGTGATCGTCATCATCAAGCTCGTTGGGATTGGTTCCGGATCAAATAACTACCTGATTTTTAAGTTCGCATTTGTGCACGCCTGGGAGGGACACACACTTTATGGCCGCTCTCCGCTCGAGTTTCTTGATAAAAACCATTACGGCCCGCTGTTCAGCCTGGTGATGTTTCCGTTTGCCGTGCTCCCCGATAAAATCGGGCTGGCGCTCTGGCTGACGGCCCTGTTTGCGGTACTCTGGGGCGCCATCCGGGCACTGCCCCTCAGCGAGTGGCAAAAAAACGTCATGGCCCTCTTCATCGCTAATGAACTGCTCACGGCAGGGTTCAATGCGCAGTTCAATATTGCCGTGGCCGCCATGATCGTCTACACCTACGTGCTGATCCACCGCCGGCAGGATTTCTGGGCGTCATTGCCTTTCCTGCTCGCCACATTCATTAAATTATATGGTGTGGTTGCCCTGGCTTTCTTCTTTTTTGTGAAAGACAAACCCCGATTCATGCTGGGCTGTGTAGTCTGGAGTATCGTTCTCTTTCTCGCGCCAATGGCCATCTCTTCGCCACAGTTTGTCATGCAATCGTATCAGGAATGGTTCCTGGCTTTAGTGGTGAAGAATGCAGCCAATGTATCGCTTGTTTCCTATCAGGATATCTCGGTGATGGGATTTTTCCGCAGACTGTTCGAGAATCCCAACATCCCGAATTTACCTTTTCTGCTTGGCGGGGCGATCATCTTTGCACTACCCTACCTGCGCTGGCGCCATTTCAGTCATCCCAACTTCCAGTTACGGATCGTGGCTTCCACACTGATCTTTCCGGTTCTTTTCAGTTCAGCGTCAGAGGGATCAACCTACATCATCGTATTCACCGGATTGGCCTTGTGGCTCGTGCTCCAGCCCACACCGTGGGACAAAACGGTTTGGACTTTGGTGGTCTTGGCCATTTTCTTCGCTACTTTAAATTCTACGGACCTTTATCCCCGCGCGTGGCGTGACTTCCTGCGGTTACATTCCATAAAAGCTATTCCCTGTTTGCTGATCTGGCTGCGCATCATGTACGAACTTTGTGTGAACGACTTCTCGCGCGCTACAACCCCGGGCGCTGATTACAAACCGGTATCCGGGCAGCGGTAGCGCCTGATCGGTGAGCCCTCAGCCAGATGCTTTCGAGATACGCGTCGGCTAAAAAGGCTTGTTGCGCACAAAGAACTCCTGGGTGTAGCGGATTCGCGGAGCAGTCTCACGAGCCCGGAAGGGCTCGGGCAGATCTTGAGGATCGCGCAGATACCCAATGGCGAGCACCACCACGGGCTCATGTGTTGGCGGGATATTCAGGTTGGCTATGGCTTTTTCGCGCTCGAAGCCTCCCATCTGGTGTACGTTAAGTCCGAGGTGGGTAGCCTGAAGGGATAAAAATGCATTTGCCGCCCCCAGGTCGAAACGGGCCGATCCATTCGGCTTGTCGTTTTTCAAAAACTCCTTCCGGATCAATGACATGATCAGCAAGGGGGCATCTTTGGCCCACGTTCTGTTTCCTTCCATGAGCGTATCGAAGATGTTGTGCCACAGCTCCGGCTGGTCTTTGGTGGCATAGAGATACACCCACGGTTGCTCGTTACTGCTGCTGGGCGCCCAGCGGGCAGCCTCGAAAAGGGATCGGATATCGGATTCAGAAATGGGCTGGTCGCTGTACGCCCGGCGGCTGCGCCGCTCACGGATTTCGGTAAAAACGGGATATTCAATCTCGGAGGAGGTGGGGTGCATGGTCAATGTTTCCATCAGATCAATCCAGGTGTTTTGTTTCGATGTAAAAACAGCGCCACGGCAAAACAGTTCATTTCGACCATCGTGGTATTCCCCAAACCGCCAGAAATCCGGAAATCACGTGCATGGGGGCGGCCAGCAGTGGGAATGTCTCATCCACTATGGTTCCATCCGGCAGCTGAGTGGTGGTGAACACCGGGTAGAACGAAAAAAGCGTAAAGGCAATACTCACGGCCAGCCAGAGCAGGTATCCTTTTTCACTAAATCTCACTAACAGGAAATAGATCACCGATGCCACCACCACCGGAAATAGTGATGACACCGTGGTGGCCAGCGCAAAACCGGGTGGAATCGTGGCGCCAAGTGCGTTGGCCACCAGGCTCCAGATATTGTTGAGACCGACTCCAAGGAGGCCGGCAATTGCGCCCCCCCGTAAAGCTTTTACGAATGTGATGTTCTTCATGGTAAATCGTGTGGGTTGTCTGACTGGAAAGGATGATTTTCGAAAGTTACTACCAATGCTGAACTTTGAAGAAAAAAATAACATGCGCCCATACATATTGAAAGAAACAAACTGGAAAGCAATCCAAACGGCAAACTACCAGCTGGCCGTGCTGCCCTGGGGTGCATGCGAAGCGCACAACTTTCACCTGCCGTATGGCACCGACATCATCGAAGCTGATTACATCGCGGCAGAGGCTGCCCGCAAAGCCTGGGAAAAAGGTGCGCGCGTGGTGGTCCTGCCTACGGTTCCCTTTGGCGTAAACACCGGCCAGCACGATGTGTTGCTCGACATCAACATGAACCCGTCCACGCAATTGGCGCTGTTGCGCGATGTGGTGACGGTCCTCAACCGGCAGGGTATATCAAAACTATTGATTCTGAACAGCCACGGGGGGAATGACTTTAAAACAATGATCCGCGAACTGGGCCTGCAGTTTCCGGAGATGTTTCTCTGTCAGGCGAATTGGTTTCAGGCGGTGGATCAAAAACAGTTTTTCGAAAATAAAGACGACTACGCCGGGGAGATGGAAACGAGCGTGTTGCTGCACCTGCAGCCGGATTGGGTGCGGCCGCTGGCGGATTCCGGCCCCGGCACCGCCAGGAAATTTGTATTTTCCGCCATGCGAGAGGGATGGGCATGGGCTGAACGGCAGTGGACCCGCGTGACCCAGGATACAGGCGTAGGCGACCCCCGCCTGGCAACAGCCGAGAAGGGGAAGCGGTACCTTGAAGAAGTAACAGATCGGGTGGCACACCTGATGGAACAACTGGCCTCCACCAGGCAGAAGGATTTTTACGTATAGGTGTTCAGCCAGGGCAATCCGCAAGGAAACCCCGTGCGAATCAAGTGATGAACAATGGCCCGAGCTGGCACCACATTCAGTTCATGAAATACACTTTTTCGATCAGTCCAGTTTCGAGGTTGAAATAATAAATTCCTACACCCTGCTCAGGTTGCGGCCCCACGCCCGTGATCGATTCTATTGCGACACACCGGTTACCGATTATCGTGCGTGAAGTGACTTCACAATGCAGATCCGGGAATTGGTCAAAAAGTGCCCCCCACGTTCGCCGGATTTGATCATGCCCCACGGCTATAGGCGTGGTGGGATTTGCCAGATCGTATATCTCGGCGGTTGGGGCATAACGGGCAACAAAAGCATCAATGTTGCGGGCGTTGTACGCATTCACTTCCGCTTTTGCGAGTTCATCCACATTTTTGGGAAGCAAATCTTCAGGCCGATAGCCTCTTCCATTTAAAAAAGTCATCGAAATTTCTTCAATGGCTCGGAGTGATTTTAGTGGGTTTTCTTCCAACAATACAAAGTCTGCAAACTTTCCTTTTTCGATTGATCCGTGCTGACTATCTACCTGAAAAGCTCGTGCCGCGTCAAGGGTCGATGCCCGTAACACCTGATGCGGTGTGAGACCGGCCTCTTGCATCAACAATATTTCGCGCATGTAAGAGGCGCCGTGAGCTACACCCGGATTGCCGGCATCGGTGCCGGTGGCAATCGTGATGCCGTGTTGGGCCACCCGTTTCAGATTACGCAGCATGATGCTGTCCGACTTTGACGGGATAGGAAATCTTTCGACCAAGGGGCGATAATCAAAGCCATTTAATTTCTTTGGATCAAGGTGCCGGAGGTCAAAAAGCGATCCGAGTTGGGTGGGATCAGCCCAGGCCAATTCATGTGTAGTAAAATCCAACTTTTGTGTCAACATGCGGAAAAATTGCTGGCCTACTTGCAACGTGGGGATGTACACGATGTTTTTCGACTTCAGCAGTTTTAAGAAGTCATCGTTTACATCTGCGTCTTCTATGCTATGTACCAGGATATCTGCACCCAGCCGAATCGCTTCTTTTGCGGTTTCGTATTCCGTGGCATGTATGGCCACGCGCAAATGGTGGCGATGCGCTTCATCAATCGCGGCGGCCACTTCAGCTTCAAATTGCCGGGCCGTTTGCCCCGGTAAAATCACAAACCAGATCTTGATGAACGCGGGCTTGAAGGGTAACTGCCGCCGAACCTGCTCCCGTGCCTCTTCGGGTGTATGTGCTTTAATGATCGGGGGATCGCGCTCATCCAGATTGGGCGGAGCATAGGTTGAAATCAAGGGCCCGGTAACAATGGTACGGGGGGCTGGCAGCCTTGAATTGATCGAATCCCGAATAGTGAAATTATAAAACGGACCTCCAACATCTACTACCGTGGTGATGCCAGTGGCCAGATACCTTTTCATGGTGTGGTGATGGTTCTCGCGAATCCACTGCTGATCTTTTTCATAGGGCATGATCATGCGAAAATCCAGACCATCCGGGCGCGTGTACAGGCCGGCGCTTTGAAAGAAATGAATGTGCGAGTCCATCAGTCCCGGAATCAGGAATTTTCCCCGCCCATCAATTTGTACTGCATCTGGCGGTAAGGTCGCCCGATTAGCCGGTAACACGTCGGTAATTTTGCCAGCCTTCCAGATAACGGTATAGTCTTCCAACAGTCTGCCTTTTTTCACATCAACCACGTGCACACGGGTGATCGCGTGGGGCCGTAAAAGGTCTTTTTCTGCAGGGCCGGGTTCCGTACCTGATCGTATCGGCTTGGGCGCTGCAGAACCGTCTGATTCGGCCGCAGGTAAATACGTGATGGCTTGCCGGATGTCACGGTTGAACAGGCGTAGCTGCTGAGGAGTGATAGACAGCAGGCTGTCTCTCCGTTCGGGCATCCCTGCAAATTCGGTAACCAGATTGTTTCCATCAATCCGCCACTTTCCGCTCTGTTCCCCCTGTAAAGATCGGGCCAGGTATACGCCGTCTTCGCGGAAAGTGTAGACGAGCGATTGCACAATATCTTGCAGGGCCTTCGGGTTTGCCTTCAATTGTTCGGCTTGCCCTGGATTACTTCTTCCGGTGCGGACAATCGCAACCTCCATCACCAGCGGAACTGAGTTCTCGTCAACTTTCCATGAGCCGGGTAATGCTGAGGGCTGGGCGCACAGCAACGATACGTTCGCGGCTATGGCTAACCGGAGTGATGCAAAAAACCTAAAAATATTCATACGTAAAAAGTGTAGTAAACAAATCAGAGCGCCGGCGCAAAACAATGAACATCCCGTAACCATCACACCCGGGAGTCCGGCTTTTATGATCAAAATACCTGTTTTAATGACCAACGCCCACCTTGAATATGATCCGGGATTGCCACAATTTGTGTTATCATTGCTACGTGGTCTTCACCGTTCTCAAATCACACGCGCGATCCATCCGGGGGCATTTGCTCATTTGGATGGCGTGGCTCACCATGCAGGTAGCGCTGATGATTTCGGCAGGGGAAGACATCAATGGGCGAGTGATTCTGCAGCTGCTGATGCACTCGCTTGAACTTGCAGTGCTGATTTATGTAAACCTCTGGCTGCTTATACCGGCTTTTCTTGATAGGCGTAGGTACTTTTCATATGTCATCCTGGTAACCGGTTTTCTGGCGCTCGTTACCTTTGGTAGCATTCATGTGGACATGGGCGTAACGCATAGCCGTGACTTTGGGATTCACTTCGTTGGCGCCGGTTTCTATTTGCTCATCGGCACCCTGATCGGCTTATATGCACGGACCATAACCAGAAACCGCCAGTTGCATGAACAGCGTCTGACGACTGAAATTGAACTGCTCAAGGCACAGGTTAATCCACATTTCTTTTTCAACACACTCAACAGTATCTATTCACTTTCGCTCACCCATCCACATCACACAAGTACGGCCATTTTGCAACTTGCGGAGATCATGAAATACCTCTTCGAAACCTCGCGGGCAACCGCCGCCAAGATCGATCGTGAAATCGCTTACATCGAAGCTTTTTTGAATTTACAACAACTACGTTTTGGCGAACGGTGTGAGATTACGCTAAAGCTCTCAGGGTCTTTTCAGGATGTAACCATACCCCCCGTGTTGTTGCTGCCTCTTGTGGAGAACGCCTTTAAGCATGGCCCCGAAGTTGTTCCTGATACATCGTTTGTACGCATACACCTGAGTGTGCAAAAAAAGGAACTTTTTTTTCAGGTCTCCAATTCTACCGCCCAGCACCCGGAACCAAAATCATCTACGGGCACCGGGCTTGATAATCTGAGAAGACGGTTGAACTGGCTATACGGTGACCAATTTGACCTTGAACTGCGCCGCGAGCAGCTGATATTCACGGCCATGTTACGCCTGCCCCTCAATTAGCTAATTTTTTATGATAAAAATATCCGACCATCCGGTACCGCTCAGGTGTGTGGTTGTAGACGATGAGCCAGCCGCTATACGCGTGATAAGCACGTATATTAATCGACACGGCGGCCTTCACGTGCTGGGCATTTTCACGCATGCGCTGGAAGCCAAGGCATTTATAACTGCCAATCATCCTGATTTGATCATTTGCGATATCCGCATGCCGGGACGATCGGGCATTCAATTGGTAGAAGGGCTGGACTACAAGCCGTACGTGATTTTTGCGTCGGCCTTTGACCGGTATGCCATCAACGGGTTCGATCTTGGTGTAGTCGATTTTTTGCGAAAGCCGTTTTCCTATGAGCGGTTTTGTGCAGCCATTCAGAAGATTGTGATGAACCATAATCAGGTACCTTCTATTGAGCCACAACGTGATCCGTTTATTTTCCTGAAGTCCGGCCGCTCATTTCATCGTTTGATGCTCCGAAACGTACTTTTCTTTCAGGCCTTTGGCAACTACTGCAAAGCCTTTTTGAGCGATGGTAAGAGTAAAGTCTTCAATACCAAAATTTCTTCCATCGAAGAACTGGTGGCCGATTACGGCATGATCCGTGTTCACAAGTCATACATCGTAGCGTGTGCGCAGGTCGAGTCATTCACAAATCAGTATGCGATAATCCGGACGACAGAAGTTCCCATCGGAGAAAGCTACCGCAAAAATGCCGTGGAGCGTTTACGCCGGCACATGATGAAAAATGGGGATTAAATTGCGTTCGGATCGACCGGAGGCCACCACGGGAGTTGCCTTGTTTTGATTATGCGCCTGGTGGGAATTTGCCACTGCACCAAGAGAATTTACCTGTCTGATTTGAACGGATCCGACCACCGCGCATCGGTGTAAACATGTGTTCCCGCCAGCGTTCTGAAAAAGGCGATCAACGCGTCTTTTTCCGCCTGCGTCAATTGCAGGTTCTGCACATTGCCTTGAGGGCGAAGGCGATTATCCAGGTTCGTATTTCCGGTTGCCACCACGCCATTGTTATAATGATCAATCATCGTTAGTAAATCCATCGCGCCGGTATGCATCAGCGGGCTATTCAAGGTGCCATCAACCCGCACCATGTCGCGTAGCGTAGGCGAGCGGGTAATTGTAAGATCGGTACCCCCGCCAATCCTGCCAATCACACCATTGTTGCGCGAGTTGGGATCAATGTCAAACTCCGGAGGCCGGTGGCACAAACCACAGCCTGCACCACCTCCGGTGC
>CANGUI010000005.1 GCA_947457025.1 Flammeovirgaceae bacterium
GGCAGGTATCCTGCCAATGCTTTTAACGGCGCCCCCCACAGCCCGGGAATCAGGTATACCACAAAGGCGAAAGAGCCAATGGAAAGCATCAAGCGGGGCACCGTCACCACCGGCATCGGGCTGTCGCCCTTCATCGGCAGTTTGCCCAGAAGGTAGATACCCAACAAACCGAAGATGACAATCCATAAACCGATGTTCACTTCGCGATCGAGCAGACCCCAGTGGTAGGCCTGATCCGCAATGCTGAAAAACTTCAGGCACAGGGCCAACTCAAGGAAGCCCAGAACAACTTTTACCGAGTTTAACCAACCACCCGATTTCGGGAGCGATTTGATCCATTCCGGGAAGACAGCAAATAATGTAAACGGCAAAGCAAACGCCAGCGAATAAAACAACATGGCGAGAACCGGTTTCATGATTGCACCGCCTGCTGCAAGCACCACAACATTACCCACGATAGGCAACGTGCAAGAGAACGACACCAGCACCAAGGTCGCGGCCATGAAAAAGATTCCGGCTAACCCACCTTTTTCCGCCTGCTGATCCGCCTTGTTAACCAGCTGGTGAGGGGCCGTGATTTCGAACAAACCAAAGAACGAAAGCGCAAAAACAATGAAAATTGCAAATACGAAAAGATTGGGCGCCCAGTGAGTGGCCAGTGCATTTAAACCTTCAGCACCTAATACAACAGCGAACAAGGTGCCCGCCAAGGTGTAAATCACGATGATGCTCAACCCAAAAATCAAGGCTTTGCGCACGCCAGCTGCCCGGCTTTGATTGTCGCGCAGGAAAAAGGTAACGGTCATCGGAACCATCGGAAACACGCATGGGGTGATCAGCGAAGTCAGCCCCAGTACAAAAGCGAAAATCAGGTAACCCCAGAAACTCTCATCCTCAAGATCAGATGTGCCCTCGAGTATAGATTTATCAAGAACAGGCCCCTGCACGGCGGAGATTGCAGCGGGTTCCGGCTCAGCGAACAGTTGTATTGAATCAATAGCGGACGTAGGCGTTTCGCCGGGGGCAATTGGTTCAGGTTTCGATGAGGATGATGCTGTCGCTGTTACTTTTAGCAGTTTGCTGAATGAAAAATCAGAGGCGAACGGAATACACTTTCCGTCTACATCGCTGCAAACCTGGTATTCAAATTCGCCGGTAATCTGGGGGTTGGCTTGCACCAACCTCACCTTCTGGCGAAACTCGGCTTTTTCTTTATGGATGCGAACGTCACATTCAAAAATCGGGTCTCTTTTATCGATATAATTCAGTGCCCGGATGCCGCCTACCAGTTCATAAGAAGGATGCGCCGCGAACGTGAATGTGGTTTTAATGGGCCCATCTTCGCAAGGAAAGTCCGTGGAATACAAGTACCAGTTCTTATCGATAAGTGCGGAAAAAACCAACTCCACAGTTTCCCCCGAGGCCACTTCCGGCTGGGAGACACTAAAATTCCAGCGAGCAGGTTCTAAAACCTGACCAAATCCGGCAAAAGAGGCAAAAATAACCAGCAGGGAGGTAAATTTTTTCACATGAGGTGCGTTAGGTTGCGAAAATAGACTAAAAACCGCCGCTACATACAAACCAAAATCAGTGAAACAAAAAAATTTGGCCTTCGTTTGTAATCCGAGGTAAAAAGCCGCCACTAAATATCGAAATTTGACAAACTCTAACCATTCATTTATGAAGCTGAAACCAGTACTATTTTTATTCGCCGTATGCGCCCTGTTTGCGGCGCAGGCCCAAACGGCCGATGACATCATTAAAAAATATCTCGAAAACACCGGGGGAGAGGCCAAGTGGCGGGCACTCCAGGGAATGCGCATGAAAGCAACCCTCAAGACACAGGGTATGGAACTTCCTGTGGAAACGGTGAATCTGAGTGACGGTAAAAGCGCAGTGACATTTGTAGTTCAAGGTATGACGTTCAATCAAAATGTGTTTGATGGTACCACGCTTTGGAGTACAAATCAGATGACCATGAAGCCCGAAAAAAGCGATGCGGAATCAACTGAAAACTATAAGTTGTCTGCGGCAACTGATTTCCCGGACCCTTTTCTGGATTATCAAAAGAAGGGCTATAAGATTGAGTTCATTGGCAAAGAAACGGTTGATGGAACGGAAACGTTTAAAATAAAGCTCACCCGCAAGCCGATTAAAGTGGATGGAAAAGAAACTGAAAATATCTCCATTTACTATTTTGACGCCGAAAACTACGTGCCGCTTGTGGTTGAAAGTGAAATCACGTCGGGTCCGGCAAAAGGGATGGTCAGCCAGACAAAAATGAGCGATTATCAGGAGGTAGAAGGATTGATGATGGCGTTTTCGATCACACAGGGAATGAAAGGCCAGCCGGGTGGAGCAACCATCAACGCGACCACCGTAGAGTTGAATCCAAAAGTGGATCCCAAGATTTTTGCCTTTCCCGCAGGCAATTAACCCGACTTAAGTTTGAAAATACTTCAATGGCAGCGTGCTGGCGTTGAAGTATTTTTTTTGAATCAAAAAAAACCACGTATGAAAAAATACCTGTTACTGGTCTCATTATTTACGCTTGGCATAGGCTCCTTTGCACAAGATCCCGCCACCCGGGGAAAAGAACTCTTTGGAGATATGACTGCCCGCCACATCGGGCCTGCCCTGATGAGCGGGCGGATTACCGATCTGGAAACACATCCGAAGGATGCGCGCGTGGTATATGCGGCTGCCGCCGGAGGTGGAGTGTGGAAATCCAACAATGGAGGTGCTACATTCAATCCCATTTTTGATGAGTACTGTCAGTCGATCGGCACGATCGCGCTGGATCCATCAAACCCCGACAATGTAGTTTGGGTCGGCACCGGAGAAACCTGGACCCGGAACAGTGTTTCGGTGGGCGATGGAATTTATCAATCCACAGACGGAGGCAATACCTGGAAGAAAAAAGGATTGGAAAAGTCCGAGCGCATTTCAAGCATCCAGATCAATCCCAAAAACCCCAACGAAATTTATGTAGGGGTATTGGGTGCCTTGTTTCATGATAGCGAAGAACGGGGTGTTTACAAAACTACGGATGGTGGAACGACCTGGAATAAGGTTTTGTACGTTGATAAAACTACTGGTTGCAGTGAGTTGATTCTCGACTCGAACGATCCGAACATCCTCTATGCGGCATTTTGGGAGTTTCGCAGGTCGGCTTGGAATTTCAATTCCGGCGGTCTGAACAGCGCCTTGTACAAGTCGATAGATGGGGGTAAAACCTGGAATAAAATTCACACCGGCTTTCCGGCTGGCAAATTGGGCCGCATTGCGGTGGCCATGGCACCCTCTAACCACTCGATTTTATATGCCGTGATTGAAGCGGAAAAGGATAAAGACAAAGGCTTGTATCGCTCAGATGATGCGGGCGCAAATTGGAAGCTATTGAATGGCGACTTCGAATTGGTAGTAAGGCCGTTTTACTTTTCGCGCATTGCCATCGATCCCCGGAATCCGGATGTGGTTGTGAAAGCGGGCCTTTTCGGTTCGATTTCGCGCGATGGGGGCAAGACGTTCAAAACCCTGGGTCCGATGCACTCCGATATTCACGACATTGCCTTTGACATTCATGTGTCTGACCGCATGTACGTAGCTACCGATGGCGGCGTGTACCGCACCTGGGACGGGGGCAACACACTGGAGATGGTGGAAAATATTCCCGTGTCTCAATTTTATCACGTGAGTGTAGATAACGAGAATCCATATAATGTGTACGGTGGCTTGCAGGATAACGGTTCCTGGTTTGGCCCGTCTTCATCACCCGGCGGAGTTGAAGCCCGCGACTGGGTGCGCGTAGGCGTGGGCGATGGGTACCGCGTGCTTCCTCACCCAACCAAGAAACTGATCTATTCGGAAATGCAGGGTGCTGAAAATGTATGGCGTTACGATCCGGTTAAGAATCAGACCCGCACGATTCAGCCGCTGCCTCAGAAGGGGGATCCCAAATTCCGCTTTAACTGGAATTCTCCGATGGCCGTTAGTGCGCACCGTCCCGACCGCTTCTACATGGGCAGCCAGTTTGTGCATCGCTCGGAAGACATGGGTGAAACGTGGGAAAAAATTTCTCCCGACCTCACAACAAACGATCCGGTAAAAACCGAACAAGGTAAATCCGGAGGCCTTTCGGCTGATAACTCAGGTGCGGAAAATCACTGTACCATTTTTACTATAGCCGAATCTCCTCTGGATGAAAATGTCGTTTGGGCCGGCACAGACGACGGCAACGTACAAATCACGAAAGATGGCGGCAAAACCTGGACGAACGTGGTGGCTAACATTCCCGGCTTACCCAAGAACACAGCCTGCTGGCACATTGAGGCCAGTGTGTTTGGCAAAGGAAATGCCTATGCCGTTTTCACCGGATATCAGAAAGGCGATCAGGCCGCGTACGTGTACAAAACAACGGACTTCGGTGCAACCTGGAAATCGATCGTCTCGTCCGACATCGGTTCGTTTGTGCGCAATATTCAGGAGGATTATCAAAATGAAAACCTCTTGTTTCTAGGAACGGAAATGGGACTGTATATCACGCTGGACGGCGGAAAAAGCTGGTTGAAGTTTACGAACAACATGCCATCCGTGGCCGTTCATTTTATTGATCTCCAGAAGCGTACCAACGATCTGGTATTGGGCACGCATGGCCGCGGCATCATCATCCTCGATGACATCAGCCCGCTGCGCCAGCTCACAGAAGAGGTCCTGTCAAAAGATTTTCACTTTTTTGCCACCAAAACGGCAACCATTCCGGAGTCTTCTGGCTTTGGCGGCACATCCACCGAAACCCAGTTTGTGGGTGAGAATGCGAGTGAGTCAGCGAAGATCATTTACTACCTGAAGAAACGCCATACCTTAGGGAAGATGACCCTGGATATTCTCAACGACAAGGGCGAGAAGATTCTGGACCTGCCGCCCGGTAAGGCAAAAGGGATCAACGTGGTAACGTGGAACTATACAACCAAGCCACCCAAAATCGCCACGGGAAAGACGTTTGCATTTAACGGATTCACGCCCCCGCGCGTACCCGCAGGTACCTACAAAGTTGTGCTGACCAAAGGGAAGGAAACGTACACGACCGATCTGGTTGTACAGTACGATCCCAAATCGGCTATTCCTGTTGCCGACCGGAAGTTGCAGGAAGCGACAACACGTAAATTGTTCAACCTGACACAGGAGTTAGCCTACATCGTATATGAATTGGACGAAACAATTAAGGCAGCCGAAGATCAGAAATCTAAGGTTCCTTCGTCTGCGAAGGCCGTAACTCCTCTGATCAATGAGTTGAACCAGTTAAAGGCGAAGCTTGTCATCACCACGGGTGATAATTACGTGGGCATGGGCGAACCGCAACTGCGCGAAGATCTGGCTGAACTCTATGGAAAGGTGGCCTCCAGCTTCTTCCGTCCATCTGCTTCGGAACTGGCGAGTCAGGAAGCCATTGAAGCACGCATGACAACAGCAAAAGCCGATTTCAAAAAAATCAAGGACAAGCACTTGGCCAAAGTGACGGAGATCCGGGCGAAGAATAAACTCGAGCCTATTGTGATCAAATCATTTGACGAATTTCTGTTGCAACAGTAGGTACATACGGAATTGTGAAAAGAGGGCGGAACATTTGTTCGGCCCTTTTTTTATTTGCAGAATAGAGTGGGCGGTTGAGTTGGCAAAAGCCTATTGCCAAGAAGAGGTCATCGCAAAAATCTCTCAACCCGAATTGCGTGCTTTGGAGACCTCGGCCGCCGGTCATTGGCTACTTGATCTCTTTCGCCCAGTTAAACCGGTCGCTGGCAGAAAACTTCCACGGTGCGAAGTTCGTCTCCACATTTTGAAACATCGCATTCCATTGCGCAGGCGAGCTGCTTTCTTCCATGGCCTGATAGCGGCGTAACTCCAGGATGATCTCCAGCGGATTGATGAGAACGGGGCAGGCTTCCACGCAGGCATTGCAACTGGTGCAGGCGTTGATTTCTTCTTTGGTGATGTAGTCGCCCAGCAGCGTTTTCCCGTCGTTGAGTCCGGGGCCGCCCTTCTCCAGGCTGGCGCCTACATCTTCCATCCGGTCGCGCACATCCATCATGATCTTGCGGGGCGAGAGCTTCTTTCCGGTCAGGTTTGCGGGGCACTCGGAAGTACAGCGCCCGCATTCCGTGCAGGTGTATGCGGCCATGAGTTGGTTCCAGCTCAGGTCATGGATGTCTTTTGCGCCGAACCGCCCCGGCTCAGCCGCAGGGCTGGCGGCCGTTTCCAAACCGAGCATTGATTTTACCTCGCGTGTAACAACCGGCATGTTGTTGATGTGGCCTTTGGCTTCCAGTTTTGCGAAATAGGTGTTGGGAAACGCCATGAATATGTGGAGGTGTTTGGAGTAGGTGACGTACACTGAGAAACCCAGAATGCCCACGATATGAAACCACCAAGCGCCGCGTTCAAGGGCAACCAGTGCGGAAACAGAAAGACCATCAAAGAGCGGCTTCGCCATCGAGCTGAAAAAAAGTTTTCCGGTTGCCGGATAGTGCGGGTGTTGCCCCTGCAGCAGTTGGTCGGCCGCATTCATCGTCAGAATCGCGAGCATCAGCACAATTTCAATTCCCAGAATGAGGTTCGCATCCAACCGGGGCCACCGGGTCATCTCAGCCGACCAGAAGCGTGGCAGGTGCGCAACATTTCTGCGGAGCAGGAAAACCACGCAGGCCACTAGCACGGCCACGGCCAGGAACTCAAATACATTCATGAGCACGGTGTAAAAACTACCCAGAAAAGGTGCAAATATCCGGTGTGTGCCGGCCAGGCCATCAATAATAAATTCCAGCACTTCTACATTAATGATAAGGAAACCGACATAGATTAACAGATGAAAAAATGCAGGCAGAAAACGCTTGAACATTTTCTGTTGCCCGAAGGCAACCAATAACACGTTGCGCAACCGGGCAGCTGGCTCACCCATGGGGCTGAATGGTTTACCAAGCTGGATATTCGCCCGAAGGCGTTTCACCCGTTTACCAATGAAATAGCCGGCCACGGCCAGTGTAATCAGGAAAAGAATTTGTTGGGCTATTGCCATGTTATCCTACGATTTGCGGTTGAAGATAACGGCTGTGAGGCGATTCAGCAAAAATGCAAAAACACGTCTTCCGTTTGTACCCGATTGAAAATTCTATACTTTTGTGGCCCTGCTTCGAAAACAGCGGATTGGGTGACGTAGCTCAGTTGGTAGAGCAAAGGACTGAAAATCCTTGTGTCGGGGGTTCAATTCCCTCCGTCACCACTTCAAAGAATTCTTGGTTTGTGGCGCCCTGCCGGAGGAGTTTTATCGCTGCGCCATCGCACGAGCAGCTACAAAGGCAGTGCTCCAGGCAGCCTGAAAATTGAATCCACCCGTTTCTCCATCGATGTTCAGCACTTCTCCTGCAACGTAAACACCTGGCAGTTTTTTGCACGCCATGGTTTCGGGGTCAACTTCATCCAAGGAAATGCCCCCGCAGGTAACAAACTCTTCTTTGAAGGTGGTTTTACCCCGAATGGCCATGGGCGTGCGAACAAGAAATTCCAGCAGGCGGTTAAAAGACTTCCAGCTGAGTTCAGCCCAAAAGGTACGCTCGTCTATTGCAGCTTCCTGGCATAAGGCTGCCCACAACCGTGCCGGCACTTGAAAAAGGGGATGAGTCCAAACCACCTGGCGCCCATGCTGCTGACGGTGAGCCTGCAACTTCCGGCGCACGTGTTCTTCATTCAGGTTAATCCAATTGATCAGCACGTTAAATTGATAGTTTCGCTGATGAAGATATTCGGCAGCCCAGGCCGAGAGTTTAATTACGGCCGGCCCGCTGAGCCCCCAGTGTGTGATGAGGAGAGGCCCGGTTTCAGCCAGTTTCGTGCCCGTAATTCTCACTTCGGCTTCTGGCACCGATAGGCCCATCAAGCCCGCAAATTTTCGGGAAGGATCATTGAACGTAAAGAGAGAAGGAATCGGCTGATGGATGTCCAATCCGCGTTGTGCTAACCAGGAGTACGCCTCCGGCCTGGGGTGGCCACCTATCGCGACAAGCACGTGCGTGCAAAAAAATTTTTCTTTACCGGCGCCCACCTCATACGGCCCGTTGCCGGTCAGGCGATCCACACCGGCCTGCATACGGATTTCAATGCTCAGCTCACGGGCTGCCTCCAGAAAACAATCAATGATGGTTTGTGAGCTGTTGCTAACCGGGAACATCCGGCCATCGGCTTCCACGTGCAGCGCCACGCCGTGTTGGTTGAACCAATCGATCGTATGCTGCGCATGAAATGTTCGAAAAATCTTTTTCAGAAACCGCTCGCCGCGCGGATAATGTTTGGCGAGCGGTGTGGGATCGGGACAATGGTGTGTAACGTTGCAACGTCCCCCACCGCTGACGGCTACCTTCGCGAGCAGACGCGTTGATTTTTCCAGGATGAGGATGCGCCAGTCGGGCTGCAGCCGGGCCGCCTCGAGTGCACCGAAAAAACCTGCCGCCCCACCTCCAACAACAACCAGATCGTAACCGTCTGCCGGGGGCATCAGAAAATATCAAGCTGTCCGCGCAACAGGTCTTCAAACGTGTCGCGCTTGCGGAGCAGGCGCGCCTGTCCATTGATCACCAGCACTTCGGCCGGCCGAAACCGGGAGTTGTACGTGGAGGCCATGGAATAACCATACGCTCCGGCATTTTTGATCACCAGCAAATCCCCTTCGCGCACTTCATTCAGTTTGCGCTCCGCTCCGAGCGTGTCCGTTTCGCAGATGTTGCCCACCACGCTATAAAGCTTCTGCGATCCCGATGGGTTGCTGATGTTCACAATTTCATGATAGGCATCGTACATCATCGGGCGGATCAGGTGGTTCAATCCGGAGTCAACTCCTACAAAGGTTACCGAAGGCGTGGTCTTCACCACATTTGTTTTTACGACCAATACGCCTGCTTCGCTTACCATGTATTTGCCGGGCTCAATCCATAGTTCTAGCTTTTTTCCGTAGCTGTGATAGAATTCTTTAAACGCCTTGCCCAACTTTAGTCCAAGGTCGTACACGTTCGTTATAAGATCGCCCTCTTTGTAGGCAACCTTGAATCCGCCACCGAAATCCAGAAAGCGGAGGTTGGGAAAATCCCGGGCGATTCCAAAAAGTATCTCCGCCATTTTTAAAAACACTTCGGTGTCGGTGATCTCCGAGCCGGTATGAATATGAAGCCCATGGATGGCGATGCGGTATTTCTGAGCAAGTTCCATGATTTGGGGCAGCTGATAGACCGAGATGCCAAACTTGGAATGGCTATGCCCGGTGGAAATTTTGTAATTGCCGCCCGCCATGATGTGCGGATTCAACCGGACACAACACGGGTAGCCGGTACCGTAGCGTTGCCCGAATTTCTCAAGTGCGGAAAGGTTATCGAGATTAACGGTAACCCCAAGCGAAACAGCCTCCTCAATTTCCTCAAAGGCAACACAGTTTGGGGTGTACATGATATCCGCCGGCTCGAAGCCCGCACCGAGCGCAAGTTTGGCTTCATTGATCGACACAACATCTACGCCGGATCCGGATTGGCGGAGTAGTTTTAAAATCGAGATGTTGGTGAGCGCCTTCGCTGCGTATTTTACTTTTACCTCATTTTCCGAAAAAGCATTTTTTAAGTTCTGCAGCTGTTGAATGATTTTCTCCGCATCGTACAGGTACAATGGAGTTCCAAATTCCTTAACAACATCGGCTACTGAAAGTCCCTGGATGCGCATGAGCGGTGTTTCCGTGGCAAATATAAAGTCGTTTGGGCGCCCCTTTGTATCTTGCCTGCATGAAATTGTTCTATCGCGTTTCGGGTTCGGGCCCGCCGTTAATTGTGCTGCATGGCTTGTTTGGATCTTCTGATAACTGGTTTACCCATGCCAAGACGCTGGCGCAGCACCATCAGGTGTGGTTGGTTGATCAACGCAACCACGGGCAATCCTTTCATGATCCGCAATTCGATTATCGGTCCCTGACGGAAGATCTCGAGGCGTTCGTCCGGGAACATCAGATTGAAAATCCGTTTCTGCTCGGCCATAGCATGGGGGGTAAAACGGCAATGAACTATGCCTTAAAAAACCCGGACCGTGTCCGCGGCCTGGTGGTGGTGGACATTATGCCGAAAAATTATCCGGTGCATCACGATCATATCCTCGATGGCCTGCAGGCGGTTGATCTGGCCGCCCTATCGTCGCGCACTGAAGCAGACCAAGTCCTGGCTCGCTTTATCGAGGAGGTCGATGTGCGCCAGTTTCTCCTGAAAAATCTGGCGCGGGATGTTGAGGGAAAATTCTACTGGAAAGTAAATCTGGCAGCGATCGATGCAAACATTGAGTCGATAGGCGCAGGCCTAGTGTATGAAGGCGTTTACAATGGACCCACGCTGTTTGTCAACGGTGCCCGCTCCACGTACTACCGCGTGGGAGACGAACAGCGGGCGAATCAACTCTTTCCTCATGCCGAGTGGGTTACGCTTGATGCGGGCCACTGGGTACAAGCCGAGCGACCGCGGGATTTTGCCGATGTGGTACTACACTTTTTGGGGCAACACTAACCATGGCCGGCACCCTTTACCTGCTCCCCAGTCCGGTTGCCGACGGCACCGCACTTGATGTGATCGCCCCTCGGATGCTGGCGCTGCTGCCCCAACTCCGGTTTTTTTTGGCCGAAGATGTGCGCACCGCCCGGCGGTTCCTGAGTAGCCTGAAAATCTATCCCTCGATTGAGGCCCTGCAATTTGATGTGTTGGATAAAGACACGACCGAGAGTCAGTTGCCGGCATTATTGCAGCCTGCTCTTCGTGGGGAAGCCATGGGACTGCTCTCGGAGGCGGGCTGTCCGGGAGTAGCGGATCCGGGCGCGCGTGCCGTAGCCTTTGCCCATCGCAAGGGCATCAAAGTCGTGCCGCTCGTTGGGCCGTCGGCAATCCTGTTGGCGCTTATGAGTTCCGGGATGAATGGCCAGCAGTTTTCTTTTCATGGGTATCTGCCGATGGAGCAGCGGGAGCTCATCCAACAACTACAGGCGCTCGAGGCGGAGTCAAGAGCCCGGGGGCAAACGCAGATATTCATTGAGACGCCCTATCGCAATCAATCGTTGTTTGGGCAACTGATCAAAACACTTCACCCCGATACACAGCTGTGTGTTGCGATCGACGTCACCGGTGAACACGAGCAGATTAAATCAAAACCGGTTGCCGAATGGCGCAGAACGGAACACACCTGGCCAAAGCTTCCTGCCGTGTTTTTAATTCAACGGAACTGAATCGGCTGGAAATAAGGCTGAGGCGGCCACCCCTCAACATCACCGAAACGGGTGAGCCTGCGCGATCGCGGTAAACAATGCCAATAATTCCTGAACCTTTCTATCTTTGCGGCCTTTAACCTGCAATCGCAATACCATGCCGTATTTATTCACGTCCGAATCCGTTTCCGAAGGCCATCCTGATAAAGTGGCCGATCAGATCTCTGATGCGCTCATCGATTATTTCTTAGCGTACGATCAGAACTCGAAATGTGCCTGTGAAACGCTGGTTACTACCGGCCAGGTCGTACTGGCCGGCGAAGTGAAGTCGGAGGCCTACCTGGATGTGCAAGACATCGCGCGCGAGGTAATCCGGAAGATCGGATATACCAAGAGCGAGTACATGTTCGAGGCTAACAGCTGCGGCATTTTGTCCGCTATCCATGAACAGTCACCGGATATTAACCAGGGCGTTGTTCGCAAAAAGAAAGAGGACCAGGGTGCTGGCGATCAGGGCATGATGTTTGGCTATGCCACCAACGAAACCGATAACTATATGCCGCTGCCGCTGGAGTTGGCGCATGCCTTGCTGCGCGAACTTTCGGCTATTCGCAGAGAGGGTAAGGTAATGACCTACCTCCGCCCGGATGCTAAATCACAGGTCACGATCGAGTACTCGGACGACAACAAACCGCAGCGCATCGACACGATTGTGATCTCCACCCAGCATGACGACTTTGACAAAGACGGAGCCATGCTGAAAAAAATCCGGGAAGATGTGGTCAGCATCCTCATTCCGCGGGTGATGAAAAGAGAGCCCAAGCGAATTCAGAAACTATTCAACGACCAGATCAACTATCACATCAACCCGACCGGGAAATTTGTTATTGGAGGTCCCCATGGTGATTCCGGTTTAACCGGAAGAAAAATTATCGTGGACACCTATGGCGGTAAGGGGGCTCACGGAGGCGGTGCGTTCTCCGGCAAAGATCCGTCAAAGGTGGATCGTTCCGCAGCATATGCAACCCGTCACATTGCTAAGAACATGGTGGCAGCGGGCGTATGCGATGAGGTACTTGTGCAAGTGGCGTATGCGATTGGTGTGGCCAAACCGGTTGGCTTGTATGTTAACACTTACGGTACATCTCGCGTGGGATCAAATGACGGAGAGATAGCAAAGAAGATTGAAAAAATCTTCGACATGCGCCCTTATTTTATTGAGCAAAGGTTCAACTTGCGCTCCCCGATTTATTCCGAGACAGCCGCCTATGGGCACATGGGGCGCGAACCAAAGACTACCGAAAAGATATTCAACAAGGGTAAGAAGAACGAACTTCGCGTAAAGGTGGATTTGTTTCCGTGGGAGCGGCTCGATTATGTGGATGCTATAAAAAAAGCATTCGGGATTTAAACGAACGAGTAAAAAAAAAATTGTTTAGGTCGTGTGGTGCCGGCGGTCTGGCTGGTTACTGACCATTTATGAGGTCTGGAAAGGTTGATTTTTACTAACTTTCCTCCCGTAAAACTGGATTCGTAGGAAAACACGTCTGTGTATCCTTCTGGTATTTTTACTGGCTCTGGCACCATGTTCTTCCGCGCAGGTGCTAAACCGACTGAAGAACAGGGCCGCTGGCAATGCCGAGCAAAAGGCCGGCGAGGCGATTGATAACCTGTTTAACGGAAAGAAAAAGAATCCGCAAGACCAGAATACCGGTCAGGGGAATGGTCAGGGAGGAGCTAATGGCCAGAGTGGGATGGGCAGTGGGCCCGGTGGCTCTCCTGGAGGCAACAATCCGGCAAACCGTGGCGGTGGTTTGATTTCGACCCCTCCGGATGTCAGGCAGAATCTGGCAGATGCCGAAGAATCATATAAACGAAATGCCTACGGCGAATCACGATATTCCATTCAGCAGGCCATGCTCGGTGTGGAAATGGAAATCGGCAACCTGATTTTAAAATCATTGCCCGAAATGGTGGCAGCACTAAGACGGGAAGCAGCAGCAGACCAGGTAACCAGCACCGGCTGGGGCTGGGCAGGGCTAACGATTCATCGTGAATATGGCGACGGAAAAGACCGCGAGCTGCGCGTGTCTATTGCCAACAACTCCGTGTGGATGGCTAGTGTAAACGCGTATTTCATGGCCGGGGCCTATGCGCAAACCAACAATGGACAGCAAAACTGGAAGCACGTGAAAGTGAAGGGATATCGTTCAGTTATTGAATACGATGACGCCTCAGGCTACCGCCTGAGTGTGCCGCTCGGCCAGTCTTCTTTGATTGTATATGAGGCAGTAAACTTCGCCAATGAAAACGAAGTGATCAAAGCGGCAGAGGCTCTGGATTTGGACAACATCAAAAAGCAGTTGGGCGAGCAATAAAAAATATATCCATGAAACTATATTCAATGATACTGGCGGCCCTGTGCATTACCTCCGGACTGATGGCACAGGGGTTTGATAAAAATCTTGGTACCGCGCGCAGCGCCTACACCAGTGGAAATTTGCAGGATGCCCGCTTCGCCATGGAGCAAATGCTGCGTGATCTGGACGTGGTCATTGGCCGCGAGATTTTGAAAATGTTACCGGCTAAACTCGGAGTATTGTCTGCTGACGAAAAACAAGATAATCTGTCGGGTTCGGGTGCACTGGGTGTATATGTGGATCGGGTATATGGAGCAGAACCTAAGACAGCCCGCATAGAAATCATCAATAATTCGCCCCTGCTGTCAGGTATTAATGCCATCCTAACTATGCCCGTGCTTGGGGGAATGATGACAAATGAAAACCAGAAAACAGTAAAAGTGCAGGGGTACAAAGCCCTGTTGAACAAGAATGTTGAAACTGAATCGCAAAAGATAAATTGGGAGTTGCAGATTCCGATCAATAACACCTTGTTCTCCGTAAAGGGTTATGATTGCTTGGAGAGTGACGTGCTCCAGTGGGCCGGATCACTTCCGCTCCAAAAGATATCGCAAATGGCGCAGTAGTCCGGCTCCGGGCAGTGAATTACATTCAGGTTAGGGGCATTGATTGTAGTGTATACTGCCGGATATGGGGCACGCTCGTCTATTAGTATTTTCTGATTCATCGGACGTTGGCAAAGGAACTTCCTACTCCGTGCCGAAGGCGCTACAGTTTGTTTTGAGTGTATTGTCCAATCAAAACAAAAGAGTCACATAACCAATGGCGTCAGGCGTTTCTTTCCGGGAATATATGCGTACATTCGCATGACACCTATCGCCACAGTGTCCGATCTCTCGTAAACAGGTGCCTGGTCTGTGATACCCGGGGATCAACACATTTTTTGTTGTAGCTTTCCTAACTTGCTTGCATGAAATTTTCGAATTATTGGCTGTATGATTTGAGGGCAGCCGTTGTTGTTTTTCTGGTGGCGCTCCCCTTGTGCCTTGGAATTGCGCTCGCCTCGGGCGCTCCGTTGATCTCCGGTTTGATTGCCGGGATCGTGGGCGGCTTGGTAGCCGGATCGCTCAGTAAGTCGCCCTTGAGTGTCAGTGGACCGGCGGCCGGCCTTACCTCAATAGTGGCTACTGCTATTGCTGATCTGGGCTCATTTGAGGTTTTTGGAATGAGTGTGGTTGTAGCCGGGATCATTCAACTTGTTCTGGGCTATTTGCGTGCCGGTACAATCGGTAATTTTTTTCCGGCCTCGGTTATCAAAGGGATGCTTGCCGGCATTGGCCTCATCCTCATCCTGAAACAAATCCCGCATGCGGTCGGCTACGATGTGGATTACGAAGGCGACGAATCTTTTTTCCAGGCCGATGGGCAAAATACCTTTTCCGAAGTCATAGAATCACTCCATTACATCTCGCCGGGAGCCGTCTTGGTCAGCCTTATTTCCCTCTTTATTCTTTTTTTATGGGAGCACCCGCGCCTGCGGAATCAGGTATGGGTAACAAGAACACCAGGCGCTTTGATGGCTGTTGCGGTGGGCACGGCGCTGGGTTACGTATTCAATACATTCACTGAGACCTTTGCTATTGAAGCGCGCCACATGGTTTCTGTTCCACGCATTTGGGAAGCAGGATCAGCATTTCTGCATGTTCCTGATTTTCGTGCCTGGTCTAATCCGGAGGTTTATCGCGTGGCGTTCACTCTTGCCCTTGTGGCAAGTTTGGAAACCCTGTTGAGTATTGAAGCCAGCGACAAAATGGATCCCTACCGCAGGATGACACCACTAAACCGGGAACTGAAGGCCCAGGGAGTTGCCAATACATTATCCGGATTGTTGGGCGGACTCCCACTCACATCTGTCATCGTGCGCAGCTCAGCCAATATCCTGGCGGGGGCGAAATCCAAAGCATCGGCTATTACTCATGGTGTCATTCTGCTGCTCGCGGTGCTTCTTATTCCCACCTGGCTCGAACTTATTCCCCTGTCCTGCCTGGCCGGTATCCTCATGTTCGTTGGCTATAAACTTACCAAGCCACAGCTTTTTGTGGAGACGCGTCAGAAAGGGAACAGTCAGTTCGTACCCTTTCTGATTACAACCTTTGCCGTTTTGCTTTCAGATTTGCTCACGGGTGTTTTTATCGGCCTTTTGGCAGCAATTCTTTTTATTCTGCGTACCAATTTTAAGCAGGCCGTACTGCTGGTGAACAATGAGCAAAACAGTTACCTGCTCAAATTCACCAAAGACGTTTCATTCCTAAATAAATCAACCGTGCGCGACCTGTTTCAAAAAGTGCCCAATGGGGCGCGCCTCATCATTGATGGTACGTACTCCCGCTTCATCGACCAGGATATTCAGGAAACCATCATCGACTTCCTGGAGGAGGCCAAAACTAAAGATATTCACGTTGAGCTAAATCAGATCACACTTTCAAACCGGCGTTATGAAATTCATTGAACAGTTATTGTTGCAAAACCGCGCATGGGTCGAGCAAAAGGGAATTGAAGATCCGGAATTTTTCAATCGCTTGTCGGAGGTGCAAACACCGAAATTTTTATGGATAGGTTGCTCCGACAGCCGCGTACCCGCCAACGATATTACGGGCACCAATCCGGGTGAGATTTTTGTGCACCGCAACATTGCAAACATGGTGGTGCATACGGACATGAGCATGTTAAGCGTGCTCGACTATGCCGTCAACGTGCTGGAAGTGCGCCACGTAATTGTGTGTGGTCACTATGGCTGTGGTGGCATTCGCGCGGCCATGGGGCATAAACAGTTCGGGCTCATTGACAACTGGATTCGCCACATCAAAGATGTTTACCGAATTCATGAAGATGAACTTAAGTTAATACCCGAGGGTCGCGAAAGGGAGAACCGATTTACGGAAATCAACGTGGTGGAACAGGTATTTGATTTGGTAGAGACTTCGATCATCCAGAATGCCTGGGCCAAGCGTCAGTTACCCTTTGTGCATGGGTGGGTGTATGATATTCATAATGGGTTAATCAAATGCCTGAAAGTAACCATGAATGATAATGCCCAGTTGCCCGAGGTGTACCGATTCAATCCACCCTCTCAGGTAGATGAAGTGCAAACACGCCCGGGGCACTAAGCCATCTATTGTAACAGGTGACTTGATGTCCGTCGGCTATCCGGATTTCAATCGTAGTCCTGAGGTGCCGGGCGTAGGGTTTTTTCATTCCGACCGGATTCGTACTTTTGAGTGTTGAGCTGGTTCGTCAAACGAATTATTTTTTAATCGTATCAAACCCTTTTTTCGTATGCGTCTGCGCCGGCAGCTATTGGTTAGTTTCATCGCATTCGTGTTGGCAGCTCTTGCGTTTGTTTACGTCGACAACAACACGCCCTGGTTCAGTTCGGCTGGGGATTTTGATAACGGTTTGCCCCCGGCCGGAGCACCACCGTCTCCACCCGAAATTGAACATGGCATGATCATTACCGGCCTGCAAAAAACGGAAGCAACGGTAAAGCGGAATCAAACGTTTACCGACTTACTCCAGGGATATGCTGTTCCACCAGGAGTTATCCAGCAAATCGCACGTATACCAAAAGGTCAGTTCGACTTTCGCCGGATCGTAGCCAGCAGAAAATACACGATTTACTCAAAACGGGATTCGGTCAACACGCTGAGGGCTCTGGTGTATGAATCCAATCCTGTAGACTATGTGATTTTTCACTTCCTGAAAGATTCCATGTGGGTAGAGCCTTGTCAACTGCCGGTTACAATTCAGGAGAAGGGCATTGCCGGGATCATTCAAAGTAACCTGAGCGAGACCGTAGAGGAGCTCGGCATCTCGCCCGAGCTGACCAATAAGTTTGTCGACATTTTCGCCTGGGTAGTTGACTTTCAGCGGTTGCAAAAGGGAGATCGTTTTAAGATTCTGTACGACGAGCAGCAGGTAGCTGGCAAGGCATACGCAGTTGGGCGCATACATGGAATCATATTCGAGCACGCAGGCCAGCCATTGTATGCATTTCCCCTTGACCAGGGCGAGGGGCTCGACTATTTCGACGAAGAGGGCAAGAGCCTTCGCAAGGCCTTACTAAAGTATCCCATTGAATTTACCCGCATAAGCTCACGGTATAACCTAAAGCGCTTTCATCCGGTTGCCAAAGTTTTTCGTGCGCATTTGGGTACCGACTTCGCAGCACCTACCGGGACGCCTATTCGCAGCGTCGGAGATGGTCTGGTGGAGGAAGCACAATACAAAGCAAATAATGGGAACTACGTGAAAATCCGCCATAACGGCACGTATACCACGGGCTACTTACACATGTCCCGAATAGCCGCAGGCGTGCGGGCCGGAACCCGCGTACGTCAGGGTCAGGTCATCGGGTATGTGGGAAGCACGGGCCTTGCTACCGGTCCGCACCTGTGTTACAGATTTTGGCGCAATGGCGTACAAGTAGATGCACTGCGCGTAGAGCTTCCGCCGTCTCAACCGGTAGATGTCTCGAACAGGGCCACATTTAACTTGCTGAAGCAAACCATTCGTCGGCAGCTGGCCGATATTCCGGATCCAACCGATAAGCCGGCACCGGTCGTGACCTCCGCGTTATTTTTTTAACAAAAGTCAAGCAATCTCAGCCCTAAAATCCAGTTAATTTGGGGGAATCAGAAGAATGCGTATCCGGGTACAATTAGTTTGGGTTTTTTTCTTTTTCCTTTCGGGGATCGGATATGCTCAGAAAGTAGGTTTGGTCTTCAGCGGAGGTGCCGCCAAGGGCCTCGCTCATATTGGCGTTCTGAAAGCCCTGGAGGAAAATGAGATACCCATAGACTATGTCGTGGGCACCTCCATGGGGGGCATTGTGGCGGGCTGCTACGCGGCGGGCATGAGCCCCGACCAGATCGAAGCGCTTGTGTTGTCAGATGACTTTTTGCGCTGGGTCAATGGTCAGCCTGAAAAGGGTTTCAATTACTACTACAATAAGCCGGACGACAACGGATCGTTTGTGCGCTTTGATCTGTCGCTCGATTCAGCCCTCTCACTCAATATCAATACCGCTATCGCCAGCGACCTGACATTGAATTTTGCACTTGCTGAGCGCCTGGCACAGCCCACGGCTACAGCCAGGAATAATTTCGATAGCCTGTTTATCCCCTTGCGGGTGGTGGCAGCCGAAATATTCACCCAGACTCAGGTCATTCTGCGCAGCGGATTGCTGAGCGATGCTCTTCGTGCCACCCAGACTGTTCCGCTCTTTTACAGCCCGATCCGAATTGATGGTAAGTTTTTGTTCGATGGAGGTGTTTATAACAACTTTCCGGTTGATGTTGCGCAAAGCGAGTTTCAGCCCGAAATCATCATCGGCAGCAACGTGTCTTCCAAAGTCTACCAAGATTATCCCTTTGGTGAGGATGAAAAACTGATTTCGCGGTCACTATTGTATATGCTGCTCGACAAATCGGATCCTTCCAAGATACCCTCAAACGGGGTCTATATTCAACCAAATCTGGAACGGTACACCGCATTTGATTTCGCCCGCGCAAAGAGTTTGATTGATAGTGGCTACGTACAGACGCTCCGGCAAATGGCTGAGATCAAATCACGCATCGCGCCCGCCAGTCTCCGGCCCTGCGATGTTGTGGCCGCCCGCAGAAACCAATTCAATAGCCGAAATAAACCCTTGTTGATTGATCATTTGCGGTTCGATGGCTTTACCCCCGGGCAGCAGCGTTATATCAGCCGGTTTTTCAAGAGATACGACAGACCACTAAACCTGCGCGATACCAAAGCCGGATACTTCAACCTGATGTCAACCCGTTTTTTTCAAACCATTTATCCCCGGATCTTTTTACAAGAAGACGAAAAGTTTGCGCTGGAGTTTTCCCGCCGTCCGCTAAATGACTTCCAGCTCGACTTTGGTGGCGTCATTGCCACCCGCTCGATTAGCCATATTTTTCTCGGTTTGAACTACTTTCACTTTAATCGTGCACTCACGCACGGAGAAGCAAATTTCTACGCAGGAAATTTTTACAAGTCTGTCCAATTGAAAGCCCGAATCAACGTGCCCAATGCGGGACAGTTTTTCATTGAGCCCCAAGCGACTTTTAATGATTGGGATTACCTGCAGAGCAGAGACCTGTTGTTTGGTCGTTTTAACCCCACGGTCTTACGGCGCATCGATCGCATGGTGGGCGTTAGCCTTGGCCGCCCGATCGGGGAGTTGTATCGGGCATCTGTTCATGCCTTCCACCTTAACAACGATGATGAGTTTATCGATACGAAAGTACTGGTCAGTACCGATACTCTGGATGAACTTTCTCTGGATGGCAGCCGCTACGGGCTGAGCATCTCGACCAATACACTCAACCGCAAACAATATGCTGATGATGGAACGGCTATCCGGTTTTCTATTGATCGGTTCAATCTTCTGCAGCGCTGGGAACCTGGGAGTACATCCGTAACCGCTGAAGATGTCCGCAGTCAGGCGAATTGGTGGCGACTGAGGCTCACCCTTGAGCAGTATTTCAAACGTGGCGTGTACAGTTCAGGGCTCTACCTGGATGGGGTTTTTTCTAATCAAAAACCTTTCGCCAATTATTTTTCAACGATTTCCAGCGCCCCCGCATTCTTGCCTCTTCAGGATAGTCGGACATTACTACTGCGCAATTTCAGGGCCTTCAATTTCGTAGCAGCCGGCTGGCGAAACGTTTTATCGTTGCGGAAGAATTTGGATTTCCGGCTGGAAGGCTATCTTTTCAAGCCTTTTGAGTCCATTGTGGAGTCGAGAGTACAACAAGCCGCGTTGGTGCGAGACATTACGCAAGTCTATTTTGCAGGTACCGCGGGCCTGGTGCTGCATTCGCCCGTGGGCCCGGTAAGCCTGAGCGTTAATTATTATGACGACCCGGCTAATCAGTGGAATATGCTCTTGCATGTCGGTTTTTTGGTTTTTAACCGACCATCTCTGGACTAATACCGGCTATTGGTCTTTTTCTAGTGTTTGAAAACGGTTGCACTGGCCTTCTGACCTGGATTTACCGATACCAGAATAAAATACTAACTTTAATCTTTGAATGAGATTAGTAATGAAGATACTCTGGTGTGCTGTTCTCTTTTTTTTCGGGCAGTTTGCACACGCGCAAGTGGTGCAATGGGCTGATAAGGTAATTGGTTTTTCAAGCGAATTAACCCCTGTTCAATATTCGGCCCGGCAAATTCTCGGTAAACCCAATGTGTTTCCGGCCGGCGGTCAGAACCCCAATGCCTGGACACCCGACCAGCCGAAGCAAAAAGAATGGATCAAATTGGGCTTTTCCAACGCCATGCAGGTACGTCAGATCGCTATTGTTGAAACGCATAACCCGTCGGCACTTACAACCATCACACTTTTCGACGAAAAGGATAATGCCTATGTCGTTCGCCAAACTACACCGATAGTTGTCCCCCGTCTGAGCCGGATGGTTAATTTTATCATCGAACAAACACCTTATAAAGTTACGGCAATCCGACTCGATTTTGACGGTTCAATTTTGCCAGATTATTTTTCCATTGATGCGGTGGCCATTTCCGATTCACCGTACAGAATTACACCCTTAATCGACATGCCAAATCTGTTGCTGGATGGAATTATCGTTGAACGCCTGGATGAAGCTGTCAATAGTGCTGTGAACGACATCAATCCTTTGCTTTCTCCTGATGGAAAGACACTGTATTTCAGCCGCCAGAACCATCCCGGGAATATGGGCGGCGTAAATGACAAGGAAGATATCTGGTATTCCGAACTCGGGGCCGACGGCAAATGGACGCTCGCAAAGAATGCAGGACCAACCTTCAACAACGAATTCCCGAATTTTGTGAACGCAGTGAGTTCGGCCACACCGGACGGTAAAGCGGTACTGTTGGTTCTCGGAAATCAATACAAACCGAATGGAAAGATGATGTCCGGGATATCGATCAGCA
>CANGUI010000006.1 GCA_947457025.1 Flammeovirgaceae bacterium
ATGGCGGAGTATATGCAATAGACCCCGGTTTTTTCTGGTTTAGCCCCGTGGCTTAATTCCTCGCCTGCGTGAGCGATGGAGGCAGTTGTTTGAGCCCGCCGGGGCGTGTGCGGTGGGTGGCGAGTGCCGACAGCGCGACCCCGCGGCCGCAGCATCTCGCGGCCGGGCACGCGTGCTGATGGGCGGGGCCATCTCTTCGGTCCGTGCCGCATGCCGCGGGGGCACGCCCGCAAACCGGGCTCGCGCTGATGTTACCCACCCGGGATTGTTGTCGGGCTTTTGTCGGGCTGATGCTTTGCTGTGCCGGGTTTCTGCCCGCAGGCGGGGTGCTGCCGGCGTTGTCTTTTCCGCGCTGCCGAAAGGGTTCGTATATTTGCAGGCGCTAAAGCAAACCCGCATTTTTTGACCTTTCATCACTTTCAGTTCGACAGCAAGTTGCAGGATGGCCTTGATGCCATCGGATTTTCCAAGCCCACGCCCGTTCAGGAACAGGCCATACCGGTGATTCAGCAGCACCGCGATATTATTGCCTGTGCGCAGACGGGCACGGGCAAAACGGCCGCCTATCTGCTGCCGGTGATCAACCGCATTATCCACACGGACCACCGCCACCTGAATACGCTGGTGCTGGCGCCCACGCGCGAGCTGGCTGTGCAGATCGACCAGCAGGTGGAAGGACTGGCCTACTTCACGGGTGTAAGTTCGATACCGGTTTACGGGGGCGGCGACGGCTCAGCCTGGGATGCGCAGCGCAAGGCGCTGGAGCAGGGGGCAGACATCATCATCGCCACGCCCGGCCGCTTGATTGCTATGCTGGCCACGGGCACGATCGACTTTTCGCACCTGAAGCATTTGATCCTCGATGAAGCCGACCGCATGCTCGATATGGGCTTCTACGAAGACATCATCCGCATCATCAGCCACATTCCGGCTGAGCGGCAGACGCTGCTCTTTTCGGCTACAATGCCTCCGAAGATCCGCACGCTGGCGGGCAAGATTCTGAAAGACCCGGTGGAGATTACGATTGCCATTTCCAAACCGGCGGAGGGCATTGTACAGCAGGCTTTTTTGGTACGCGATGAGTACAAAATCAAATTGCTGAGCCACGTGCTGAAAGCGTATCCGTGGAGCAGCATCATTCTGTTTGCCTCCACCAAGGAGATGGTGAAGAAACTCGGCAAGGCGTTTGAGCGCGCCAATCTGCCGGCGCGGGCGTTTCACTCGGACATCGAACAGGAAGAGCGCACCGAACTGATGCGCGCCTTCAAGAACAAGCAGTTAAAAATACTCATCGGCACGGATGTGCTCTCGCGCGGCATTGATGTAGAGGGCATCAGCATGGTGATCAACTGGGATGTTCCGCCCGACCCCGAAGATTACGTGCACCGCATTGGGCGCACGGCCCGGGCCGAGTCCACCGGCACGGCCATTACGTTTGTCAACAGCCGCGACATGCGCCGCTTTCAGTCGATTGAAGAGCTGATCGGGCGCACGATTGAGCGGATGCCGCTGCCGGAAGGGTTTGGCCCCGAGGCGGTACCGGGCCCTCGTAGCGAGGGCGACCGCGATCATAAAGGGCGCAGGGGCAAGGGCAGTTTTCCGCGGCGCAAGCCGGCCCGTTAATTTTTCAGCCACGCATGTACGTAGGCGCCTTGCGGGTCGTAGCGCTCGGCCTGGCGCGCGATATTGAAGTAGCGGTCTTCGCGCGGGTCGTTGCCCACGCCGGCCACATAGGCCCAGTTGAGCCAGTTGCTGCATACGTCATAGTCGATCAGCTGGCTTTCAAACCAGGCGGCTCCCCACCGCCAGTCGAGATGGAGGTCTTTGGTGAGGTAGCTGGCTACATTCTGGCGGCCGCGGTTTGACATGAAGCCGGTGTGCAGCAGTTCGCGCATGTTGGCATCTACAAAGGGTACCCCCGTGTGGCCGAGGCGCCATTGCTCGAACAGAACGCTGTCGCGGCGCCACACTACGGGCGCGGGCCGCAGCCCACGGCTGTGAAATACGCGGCTCCCGAACTTTTGCATGACAAACTGAAAGTAGTCGCGCCAGAGCAACTCAAACACAAGCCAATAGGTGGAATCGTTGGCGATGCGGTCGGCTTCGTAGCGCTTCACTTCGTGGTAGATGGTTCGGGGCGAGAGTGTGCCCACCGCGAGGGCGGGCGAAAACTTGGACGAGTAATTGGCGCCCAGCAGGCCGTTGCGGGTTTCCTTGTAGGTGCGAAGGGCATCACAGGTCCAGATGTATTCGTGCAGGCGGCGCCGGGCCTCGGGCTCTCCGCCTCCATAGGTGACCACCGACGCGGGATGAGACGCGGGTTCGGCTGCGGGCGGCACGGCCGGCAGTGTGTGGTCGGGGTACTCCGTGTTGAAAAATGAAATCGTTGCCGGCACGGGCAGCGGGGCCCGCACCTCGCAGGCGCGTTCCACCTCTTTGCGAAACTGGGTGAACACATCCGGAAGTTGCGCCACCGGCCAGGGAAGATCTTCGCTGCGGACAAGGGTATGATGATGGCAGGTGGTGAGCTTGGCGCCCAGCGGATTGAGCACGTGGCGCAGCCGCTGCAGCAGGGCCACCTCTTCGGGGGCAACCTCACCCGCCGTATAGACGGAGGCGATGCCCAGGCTCTTCACTAGGCCGGCAATTTCGGTTGCGGGATCGCCGTAGCGGATGATCAGGCGGCCGCCTCTCGCAGCCAGTTCGCCGGCCAGCGAGCGGATCGACTCGAACAGGAAACGCGTGCGGATGTGGCCCATGCGCGGAAATCCCAGGGCCGTTGTCTCGAACAGGCGGGCGTCAACCACCACGGCAGCCACCACGGGCTGCCCCGTTTGGCAGGCGTGCCATAGCGGCTCATGGTCGGCCAGGCGCAGATCATGTTTAAACCAGACCAGAACGGGTTGTACTGCCATCAGGCAATAAACCCGTTGCGCGCTGTTTGGTTACCGGCTGGCAGCAGATGGGGCGGCTGCGTGCTGCCGGCGGCGGATGAAGTCGGCAATCTGAACGGCATTGGTGGCGGCACCTTTGCGGAGGTTGTCGGCCACAATCCAGAGGTTGAGTGTGTTGGGTTGCGATTCATCGCGCCGCAGGCGTCCGACAAATACTTCGTCGCGGCCCTGCGTGTGGATGCACATGGGGTAGATGTTGTTTTTCACGTCGTCTTCCACCACCACGCCCGGGGCGGCCTCGAGCAGCCGGCGCACGTCCTGCAGATCAAAGTCGCGGTGAAACTCGACGTTCACGGATTCGGAGTGACCACCGATCGTGGGAATGCGTACGGTTGTGCTCGTGATGCCGATGGTGTTGTCGTTCAGAATCTTGCGCGTTTCGTTCACCATTTTCATTTCTTCCTTCGTGTACCCGTTGTCGAGAAACGAATCGATGTGCGGCAGCGCATTCAGGTCGATGCGATGCGGATACACTTTCATGTTGCTGATGCCCTGGCGCTCTTCCATCAGCTGCTGCACGGCATCTTTGCCGGTGCCTGTAACGCTTTGGTAAGTAGAGATCACAATGCGTTTGATCTGGTAGCGTGCATGGAGAGGTGCCAGCGCCACCACCATCTGGATGGTGGAGCAGTTAGGGTTGGCGATGATCTTGTCTTCGGCCGTGATGATGTGGCTGTTGATTTCAGGCACCACCAGTTTCTTGGAGGGGTCCATGCGCCACGCGGAGGAGTTGTCGATGACCACCGTGCCCTGTGCGGCAAAGCGCGGTGCCCACTCCAGGCTGGTGCCGCCGCCGGCGGAGAAGATGGCCACATCGGGCGCAAGGCGACACACCTCTTCGATGCCCTGAACGGTATAGGTTTTTCCGCGAAATGCGATGGGCTGACCTACCGACTTGGCCGAGGCCACGAGATACAACTCCGCAAAGGGAAAACGATGCTCATCCAAAACCTTCAGGAGTTCCTGCCCCACCAGACCTGTAACCCCAATAATTGCTAAACGCATGGCGTATGTAATTTTTACGGGGTGCAAAAATAGTATTTTTGACGTGTTGTCGTATGAAAACACGGGTCGCAATAGGGTGCATAGCAGTGGCGCTATCGGTTGCACGCGCGCAGGTTACGGATCGATTTTCGGATGGTGATTTCTCAATGAACCCCGCATGGGTGGGTACAACGGCGCTGTTCACCGTCAACACCAGCCAGCAGTTGCAGCTCAACGCCAGTGCTGCAGGTACGGCACACCTGGCCACTCCCTTTGCAGAGACTTCTCTTGATCAAACGGAATGGGAGTTTTGGGTGCGCCTGAATTTCGCCCCCTCGGCCAGCAACTTTGCGCGCATTTACCTGGCCGCTGATCAGAGTAACCTTACCCAGAATCTGAACGGCTATTATCTGCAGTTGGGTGAGGCCGGCTCAGCCGATGCGGTGGAATTGTTCCGCCAATCGGGGGCCACGCGGGTGTCGGTTTGCCGTGCCCGCAGCGGGGGCATCGCTAACGCCTTTGCCATTCGCATCAAAGTGCAGCGCGGCGCAGCGGGTGCGTGGACGCTGCTGGTGGACTATGCCGGGGGCACCAACTTTGCGGTGGAAGCCAGCGGGCAGGATGGCGTGCATGTTGTTTCCGCTTTCGCGGGATGGGTGTGCACGTTTACAGGTTCCAACGCCACCCGCTTTTTTCTGGACGATGTGATCATCACGCCACCGGCGCGCGACTTGCGGCCGCCCGAGATCGCCAACCTTGAAGTTGTGAATGCCCGCACCCTGCGGGTACACTTCGATGAGCCGGTGAATCCGACCGACGCCGGTCTTCCGGCCAACTACAACTTAGACCCTGCCGTTGGCGCACCCGCTGCGGTGGAGGCCGCGGGCAGTTCGGCCACGCTCACGTGGCCCGCAGATTTTGTGAACGGCGCCACGTATCACCTTCGCGTCAGCGGCATCCGCGACCTGGCGGGTAATCCGTTGGTAGCCACCACGCGCACGTGGCTGTATTTTGTGGAGGTGGCCGCGCGCCGCTTCGACATCCGCGTAAGCGAAATCATGGCCGACCCCGCACCTGTTGTGCACCTGCCGGAAGCCGAATATGTGGAGTTGTTCAACCGCAGCCCTCATCCGTTTCAATTGCAAAACTGGCGCCTACGCGATGCGGCGGGATCTGCGGCCCTGCCGCCCTACCTGTTGCAACCGGGCCGGTATGTGGTGCTCACCAGCACCGCCAACAGTTCGAAATTCGGGAACGTGCCCGTGGTGGGGGTGAGTGGTTTTCCCTCGCTCAACAACAGTGGCGATGTGGTACACTTGCAGACTGCCGCCGGGCTGGTGGTAGACTCGCTGAACTACAGCGACGCATGGTATCGCAACAGCGAAAAAAAAGACGGCGGCTGGTCGCTCGAGCTGATTGATCCGGAAAACGAATGTGCCGCCGAAACAAACTGGGTCGCCAGCGAAGCGGAGGCGGGCGGTACACCCGGGGTGCGCAATTCGGTTTGGGCCAACCTGCCCGACGTAACGGGCCCCAAGCTGGTTGCCGTGGTGGCTTCCGCCCGCGAGGTGCTGGTGCAATTCGATGAAAAGCTGGAAAGCCGCCTGCAGCCGGAGATCCGCTTCGAACCTACGGCCGGCGTTCGGCAGGTGCAGTTCACCGATCGCACGTTGCGCCAGGTGCGCATTTCTACCGATGAGCTGCGCGTGCGCCAGCGGTACACGCTGCGCATTTCTGCTTTACGCGATTGCAGCGGCAACGAGATTCAGGAGGCCCACAGCACGGCTCGCTTTGCGTTGCCCGAGGCGGCGGAGCCGGGCGATGTGCGGCTGAATGAGCTGCTCTTCAATCCCAAACCCAATGGTGTGGATTTTGTGGAAGTGTACAATGCCTCTCCGAAGTTTTTGAACCTGCAGGGATGGACGCTGGCCAATCCGGTAGCGGGCAAGATGGCCAATCCGAAAGTCATCACGAGCCAGGATGTGGTGCTCGAGCCGCACAGCCTGGTGGTCTTCACGGAAGACCCGGCCGTGTTGCAGTCGTTCTATCCGCAGGGTAATGCCGCCGTTTTTTTGAAGGTGGATTTGCCGCCGCTGAATGACGATGCGGGTAGTATCGCGCTGGTTACGCGCGAGCAGGTGCGGGTGGATACGCTGGTGTATGATGCCCGCTGGCACGATGCATTGCTGCGCGATCCGGAGGGAGTGTCGCTGGAGCGCATTCAACTCAACGAGGTGACGCAGGCCGCCGCGAACTGGAAATCCGCGCCGGCTGCTGTGGGTTTTGCCACGCCGGGGCTCGCCAACGGAAACGCCCGGCCGAACGTGGTGGCCGAGCAGGCTATTCGGGTGGAACCCGAAATTTTTTCGCCCGGTGTCACGCCCGGCTTCAGTCAGATTCAATATGCCTTTGAGCAGAGCGGCTTCATCGCCAACGTCAGGATTCTCGACTCGCAGGGGCGCCACATCAAGACGGTAGCGCAGAATGAAACGTTGGGCTTTCAGGGTTTTCTGCGGTGGGATGGCGATGATGATCAGGCCACCCGCGTACGCAGCGGCTACTATGTGGTCTGGTTTGAAGTATTCGATCTCGAGGGGCGGCTGCACACCTTCCGGAAACGCGTAGTTGTGGCGGGGGGCTAGCGCGTGCATGTGGCTGCGGCTTCAACAACGCCGGCGCAGCAAGCCGAAGGGGAGGGTGGAAAAAAATCCGGATGGCAGATGTCTCCAGCGCATGATCACCCGGGGGATCGATGCCCTGCATATGCGGAAAGGCTAAAGTTACGCCAGTGGCTTGGCCGCTCTCCGCTCGTTTTCTATTTTTGAAAAAATCTCCCATCTATGCCTTTAGCCACACAAGGTTACGCCGCCATGTCGGCCACCACCCCTCTCGTTCCGTATCCATTTTCACGCCGCGATGTGCGGCCCACCGATGTGCATATCGATATTTTGTACTGTGGGGTGTGCCACAGCGATTTGCACCAGGCGCGCGATGAGTGGGGCGGTTCGATGTATCCCATGGTGCCGGGCCATGAAATTGTGGGGCGCGTGGTACAGGTTGGCGCGGCCGTCACGCGGTTCCGGGCGGGCGACCTGGCAGCAGTGGGCGTAATGGTGGACTCGTGCCGCACCTGTCCCCATTGCCAGATGGGTTTGCAGCAGTATTGCTTCGAAGGGATGACGGGTACGTATAATGCTTATGAGCGCGATGGCAAAACCCTTGCGCAGGGCGGGTATTCTACGGCGATTGTCACGGATGAACGCTATGTGCTGCGCGTGTCGGACAAACTGGATCCTGCCGCAGCCGCACCCCTGTTGTGCGCGGGCATCACAACCTACTCCCCCCTGCGCCATACGAACGTCGGGCCCGGGATGCGCGTGGGCATCATCGGCCTGGGCGGCCTGGGGCACATGGGGCTCAAGTTTGCAGCCGCATTTGGTGCGGAAGTAACCCTGATCAGCTCGTCCAAAAACAAGGAAGCGGATGCGAGGCGCCTTGGCGCTCACCACTTTATTCACTCAGGCAATAGCGCTCAGATGCAAAAGTTCAGAGGCTATTTCAATGTGCTGCTGAACACGGTTTCGGCTAACCACGACTACGATCCGTACCTGCAACTGCTGGGGTTGAATGGTACGCTGATTATCGTGGGGTTGCCGTCCCGGGCGCCCGAAGTGAGGCCCTTTTCGCTGCTGAGTAACCGCAGGAGTATCCTCGGCTCCATGATCGGGGGAATACCCGAAACTCAGGAAATGCTCGACTTCTGTGCAGAGCGGGGCATTGTTTCCGATGTGGAGGTCATCCCCATCCAACAAATAAATGAAGCGTACGAGCGCATGCTGCAAGGAGATGTACGCTACCGCTTTGTGATCGATCTGGCTTCCTTAAAACAGGGCTGAAAAGGGTATTTTTGCGGTTGAAACTCCGGAAACCAAAATCGGATGCCATTTTTTGTTTCCACCGTCACCCCGTATTTTTGCGCGATGTTTTTTTAAACCGCAGTCGGAGGACTGATCCGTATGGCCAAGAAACCGAAAAAATCTGCAAGTAAACCTGCTAAGCCAGCAGCGAAAGCAAAACCAGCCCCTAAAGCCGGCAAAGCCAAAATGGCGCCGGCAAAACCGGTAGTTAAGAAGGCAGCCCCCGCAAAGCCGGCAAAACCAGTGGCCAAGAAGGCTGGGCCCGTAAAGCCGGTAGCGGCAAAACCCGCGCCAAAGCAAGCCGTAGCGAAGCCAGTACCATCTCCCAAAGCAGTCAAGCCTGCAGCGGAAAAGGTGGATAAAAAGGCATCTATCAAGACGGCCGCGGCTCCCACCATGAAAACAACAACGGTGACCGCACCCAAGAAGAGTGAAGGAACGGGGCAGCCCAAGGTTGCACCCCAATTAACGATCTTTCCGCAACTCACGCAGCGACCAATCGCGCACAAGCCCCAGAAGGCAACCGTGGAAGACAACCGCACACGCTACAGCGAGGAGGAGTTAAAAGAGTTTGAGGTGCTGATCCTGGCCAAGCTTGACAAGGCCCGGGAGGAGTTCAGGTTGCTGAAAGACACGCTGAATCGCACCAATGATGAGGGCACGGACGCAACATCCGGCGGCAACACGAAGGTATTGGAAGACGGTGCCGAAACGGCTGAGAAAGAAAACCTCAGCCAGTTGGCTGCGCGTCAGCAGAAATACATTACCAATCTGGAAAATGCCCTGGTGCGGATCAAAAATGGTTCGTACGGCATCTGTTCGGTTACCGGCAAACTCATCTCGAAAGAGAGACTCATTGCGGTTCCGCACACCACACAATCGATCGAAGCAAAAATGATGAAGCAGGACTAAGCCCTGCGTGCCCATGGATTTCCTGCAAAACCACGTAGAAGCATTGGTATTCTGTTCGCCGGTTCCGGCCAAAATAGCCGAGATCAAGGCGTGCCTCTCCGAGATGTTCAATGCCGACGTGCCAGATGACGACATCCAGCAAGCCCTGCAGCGACTGGAGGAAAAATATGCTGCGGAGGAATATGCTTTTCAATTGAACCGGGCCGGCGGCGGCTACCAGTTCGTTACCAAGCCTGCCTACCAAACCAGCATCGGCATTATGCTGAAGCAACAGTCGAAAAAGCGGCTGTCTACCTCGGCGATGGAAACCTTATCGATCATTGCGTATAAGCAGCCAATCTCGAAAACTGAAGTTGAAAATATCCGGGGAGTAAACTGCGATTACGCCATTCAAAAATTGTTGGATAAGGGGCTGATAGAAATTCGTGGTAAAGCGGAAACAATCGGCCGGCCGATGCTGTACGGAACAAGCGCACGTTTTATGGAGTACTTCGGCATCAACGATATCCATGAGCTGCCTACTCCGAAAGACTTTACGCAAGAGCCCAACACCATCGGGGAAACGCCCGATCACCAATTGTAGTAAAAAAGCAAAAAAGCGACCCTCGGGAATCGCTTTTTTGAAATGGGTCCGGGTTGTTAGAATTTATCTTGCAAATACCTTTCTAACATTTATGGCGTCTTTGGCCGATCTCACGCGTTGGATTTTTACCCAGACTCCCGCCGGGTACCTTTTCAACATCTGCCTTGTATAACGCGCAAATACGAGAGGATTCCTTCAAAAACTCATTGAGATCAGTTCTAGTTAATCAGTTCAACTTCGAACACGTCTGTCGAGCCTGTGAAACTGATTTTACACTTGTCGAAATTTGGCTTTCTCAACGTTGGTTTGAAATTTTGTGAGAATGCAAAGGGCTCTTTCGGGTAGCCGAACAGGTTGCTTTCTAACTGGCCACTGTTGTCGACATCCTGATAGATGGCAAGCGCATACTCCCCCGGCTCAATATCATCCCAGCGAACCGTTACGTCACCGGTCTTACCCGGTACGAAGGATTTGGCGAAGGCATGCTTCTGCGGAGTCGGGAAGTCATTGGTAACCCGGTAAAATCCCACGTGGAGGGTGGCATTTGGATCCTGCACCTGCGTGATCTTCAGGGTAAACGTGGCTTTGGGCGATGACTGGCTGGGTGATGTTAATCCGATGAGGACAAACAGCAACAGCATGGAAGTTGATTTTAGGATGTGTTTTTTCATGGGTCTGTGTGTTTTGTTTATGATGACACAAAATTGACACCTACCGGACGGCACCACCTGTAACAAATGTTACAAAGTATCAGGGGTGCATAATTTTTCTGCGGATTCGGCTAAGCGACGGACGTGCGATGCCCAGGTAAGATGAGAGGTACGACAGGGATATGCGGTTTACCAAAGTCGGATTCTCCAGCAGGAAATGGCTGTATCGCTGCACGGCGCTTTCAAACAGAAAACCTTCAATACGCTTTTGCTGGCTCTTGAAAAGTTCCTCGGCTATCAGACGCCCATATCGTTCGAGAGACGGGAACCGGACGTAGGCCTCTTGCATCACGGTATACGGGATGTTCACCATCACCGTATTCTCAAGACATTGAAATAAGTAGCGACTTGGGGTTTGATTCAGGAAAGCAACATAATCAGTAGCGAACGTATTTTCTTTTGCAAAACGGATCGTGACTTCGTCACCAAGAAGATCTACATAATAAGCCCGCAGTAATCCGGAAAATACAAAGCCAACACTTTTTTGCAGGGTGTGAGCCTGAACATAGTACTGTTTAACCGCCAGCGTTGTAATGGTTAATCGTTGGCGCAGGAAATTGAGAGCTGGCTCTTTAACCTGCGGGCAAGTTTCCCTGACCGTATTCAGATACGTCTCGATGGGTGCATGCAGTTTCATCTCGGCAAGGTAAAAATAGCGCGGTCCGCTGCTGTTGCCAAATTGGGTTAGGGTTGTGCAGCAACCCGCCCGCGTATCATGCGCGTGCGTTAATGGTATTTAACATAGTGTTCCCATTTATCCAGCACGGCACGAAAATCATCGGGCAGTTCCGAATCGAAGCGCATGAACTGGCCATGCACGGGGTGTACAAAGCCAAGCGTTTTGGCGTGCAGCGCCTGCCGGGGCATGAGCTTGAAGCAATTATCTACAAACTGCCGGTACTTGGAAAACACGGTTCCTTTAACGAGATCACTACCTCCATACATCTCATCATTAAACAAGGGATGGCCGAGGTATTTCAGATGCGCACGAATCTGGTGCGTTCGTCCGGTTTCCAGTTTGCACTCAATCAAAGAAACATAGCGCAGCGGCTGTAGCGTGCGGTAGTGCGTGACGGCCGTCCGGCCGAAATCTCCTTCCGGAAATGCGGTGGTCAGTCTGCGGTCTTTCAGGCTTCGCCCGACATTGACATTGATGGTCCCCGCCGGTGGATCGGGTTCACCCCAGACCAACGCCCAATAGGTACGCTCGATGGTGTGATCAAAAAACTGCCTGGCCAGATGGGTCATGCATGCTTCTGTTTTGGCGATCACCAGCAAGCCGGATGTGTCTTTGTCGATCCGGTGCACAAGGCCGGGCCGTCCTTCGTTATTCGGGAGTGTGGGCAGGTGCTGAAAGTGCCAGGTCAGGGCATTCACCAGCGTGCCGCTCCAGTTCTGATAGGCCGGATGCACCACCATGCCGGCCGGTTTGTTCACCACCAGCAGACTGTCATCCTCGAAGACAATATTCAGCTGAATGTTTTCGGGTACTACATCCGTATCGCGTGGCGGTTCCGGCAGCGACACGGTGATGACATCCTGCGGATGAACTTTGTAGTTGGGTTTGATGGCCTTCTCATTCACGCGAATGAAGCCTTCATGAAGCGCCCGCTGCAACTTGGTGCGTGTTACGTTCGGCAACCGGTCCATTAAAAACCGGTCGATGCGGAGGAGGCTCTGCCTGGGGTCGGCTACGATGCGGTGGTGTTCAAACAACTCGTCATCGCGATCGTCTTCTTCTTCGCCTGTACTCACAGGAGCAAAGGTAGCATTAAATCACTCCCTGGGCCTGCATGGCATTTGCTACCTTTATAAATCCGGCGATGTTTGCCCCCACCAGGTAGTTGTCGGGCTTGCCAAATTTTTGCGCGGCCTTCAGTGATGCCTCGTGAATGTCTTTCATGATACTGCGGAGGCGGGCATCAACTTCTTCGCGCGACCAGTTAGCGCCCATGTAATTCTGCGTCATTTCCAGTCCGGAGGTGGCCACTCCACCCGCGTTGCTGGCTTTACCTGGTGCATACAATACACCCTGATCAATGAAAGCGTTAATCCCCTCGATGGTGGTGGGCATGTTTGCGCCCTCGGCCACTAATTTCACACCGTTCTGGATCAGGTTTTTGGCGTCTTTACCATTCAGTTCGTTTTGTGTGGCGCACGGAAAGGCACACTGCGCCGGCACACTCCATAACGGGTTGTGATCGGCATTCGGATCTGTGGCCGTATAGCTGCATGTGAACTTCTCCGCATATTCCTGAATTCGTCCACGACGGTTATTTTTAAGGTCTTTGATGAATTCCAGTTTTTCCTGTGTAATCCCATTCTCGTCATAAATAAACCCGTTGGAGTCGGATGCCGTAACGGCTTTACCTCCAAGGTGAATGATTTTTTCAATCGCATACTGCGCCACGTTGCCGGAGCCGGAAACCAGACAGGTTTTTCCTTTGATCGAATCGCCTTTTGCCTGCAGCATGTTCTCCGCAAAATAGATCAATCCATAGCCTGTTGCTTCGGTGCGGATAAGGCTGCCGCCCCAGCCGATGCCCTTGCCGGTGAACACGCCGGTAAATTCATTCTTGATTTTTTTATAGGCCCCGAACATATAACCAATTTCGCGCGCGCCCACCCCGATGTCGCCCGCGGGCACATCCATGCGGTGGCTGATGTGGCGTGCGAGTTCGCTCATAAAGGCCTGGCAAAAATGCATCACTTCGTTATCCGATTTTCCTTTCGGATCGAAGTCGCTGCCGCCTTTTCCGCCACCCATCGGCACCCCGGTAAGGGCGTTCTTAAAGATCTGCTCGAAGGCCAGGAACTTCAACACACTGGCATTGACGGAAGGATGAAAACGAAGCCCGCCCTTGTAGGGGCCAATGGCGCTGTTCATCTGCACGCGGTAGCCGCGGTTGACATGCACTTCGCCGCGGTCGTCCTGCCACGTTACGCGGAAGGAGATCATCCGCTCGGGCTCAAGCATACGCTCCAGAATTTTGAGGCGCGCAAATTCCGGATGTTTCTCAAATACGGGCGCGATACTTTCGATCACTTCCTGTGCGGCCTGGAGAAATTCCGGCTCGTGGGGGTTGCGTTGCCTGACTTGCGCCAGAAGTTCAGCGGTATTCATAATGGGGGTTTCTTTGTGTGGACTTTACAACCGCTCCCGAAGAGCAGGTAGAAAGTCGGACAAGATACCATCGCGCAACTACAAAAAAAAGTGCGCGGCATCAGGACCAGGTCGGAATCGGTTAGTCGGGCAGGTATTTCTGAAATCGCCCGTACAGCCAGGTGCCCGCCAGAGCCGCCAGCAGTACGATGCCCGACGCCCAGTAGCCCGCACCAACCTGCACATAGAGCGGACCCGGGCATGCACCTGTTAGGGCCCATCCAAAACCGAAAATGAAGCTGCCAATGATGATGCCGTGATGATACACTTTCACAGGCGACTCAACGCGTTCGCCCTCCAGCGTTTTCACATTTGCTTTTTTTAACAGCAGGATGCCCAACGCACCCGTAGGAATGGCGGTCATGAAAATGCCAAACATGTGGAATCCCTCAAACCGGAACATCTCCTGCATGCGGTACCACGAAACAGCCTCTCCTTTTGTCAGAGCAAGTCCGAAGAACGCACCGATCACCACAAACATGAACTTCTTCATAATGCCAGAATCCAGGGTAAGACAAAAGCCGAGAACAAGATGCCCCCCGCGAAAAAGCAGGCCGTTGCCAGCAGGGAGGGCCACTGCAAGGCAGATAGGCCGAGGATGCCGTGGCCGGATGTACAGCCGCGTGCGTAGCGGGTGCCGAAACCTACCAACAGACCGCCCAGTACCAACAACAACCAACCTTTAACAGATGCCAGTTGGTGCACATTGAAGAGCGAGGGCGGCAGCAATCCGGGCTCCAATGGAACGGATTTTGATTCGAGGTACGCCACTGTTTTTGCGCTGATTTGTACCGGCTCCGGATTCCGAAATACAACGCCCCCCAGGAAGCCACCGCCAATAAGCCCCACGGCGAAGTACAGGTTCCAGCTCTCTTTTTTCCAGTCGAACTTGAATAAGGGAATGTTGGCAGGTAAGCACGCAGCACAGATCTGGCGGAAGGAGGACGAGATGCCGAGCCGTTTGTTGCCGACCCATATAAGCAATGGCACGGTGATCCCGATGCAGGGTCCGGCCACGTACCAGGGCCACGGTTTCATGAGGAAGTCCATTTGGATGTTGTTGACCGCCTGCAAAGTAATAATCTACTGATCTTATAGACAAATAAATCTCATTCACTTTTTGTCTCTTTTGAAGACGATTTGCCCGAGAGATGGTTGTTACATGCAGATCGGGCGCCTGAAGTTTAACCCTTGTGGGTTGAAATGATCACGCACCGGTTTGTAGCCTGAGCAGGTAAGCCACATACCCGGCATAGATGAGAATAAATATGGCTCCTTCCCAACGACTGATCACCGGGCGCTTCCCCACGATAACCGCTACAATCAGCGCAGCCGAGGCAAAGATGATCATCATGATGTCGAGGTTGCTGGATGGCGAATAGGGAATCGGGTTAATGATCGAAGTGAACCCCAGGATCCAAAGAACATTAAAAATGTTAGAGCCAATTGCGTTGCCGACGGCAATATTAACGTTGCCCTTGTAGGCAGCCACGGCAGAAGTTACCAGTTCCGGTAGAGACGTGCCCACGGCTACCACGGTAAGTCCGATAAACGCCTCGCTCCAACCAGCTATTTTCGCAAGTGCAGATGCCCCGTTGACTACCCATTCTCCACCAAAAAACAGCAGCACGGCCCCGCCGAGGATTTTCGCAGCGGCAGCGACTACATTGACGGGCACAACTTCGCCGCCGGCATCCGTATTTTTTGTTTTCACCTCACCAAAAATGTAAATCAGGAAAAAGCAAAAAAACAACAGTAAAATCACACCGTCTGAACGTGTCAGGTGCAGTGCCTCATCCATCGGTTGCCATTGCGTATTGGCCAGAAAACCAAAAAGCAAAATAGCAAACATCGAAATGGGGAGGTCAATCAGGTAAGTATCGCGGTGAATGGGCAGCGGCCGTACAATGGCTGCCAGGCCCAATATGATCAGGATATTGGCAATGTTACTGCCCAACACATTACCAACGCCCAACTCGGCCTTGCCCTCCAGGCTGGCCATTGTCGTCACCAGTAATTCCGGTAAAGAAGTGCCAAATGAAACAATGGTCAGACCGATTACCATTTCCGGAATTCGCGCCTTTCGACCGATGGCTGAGGCTCCATCAACGAGCCAATCAGCACCTTTTACCAAGAGCAAAAAGCCGGCGGCAAAGAGCACGTAGGTGACCATGGCTCTATTCTACTTCAACAATAATTTCAATCTCTACGGCGATGTTGCTGGGCAACGCAAACATCCCCACCGCGGAACGGGCATGTTTGCCTTTGTCGCCAAACACAGCGACCATTAAATCCGAGAAGCCATTCATTACTTTGGGCTGGTCGGTAAAATTTTCCGTGCAGTTCACCATGCCGAGAACTTTTACAATGCGTTTCACGCGGTTCAGATCGCCAAGTTCAGCTTTGAGTGTGGAGAGAATCGCAACTCCAGTCTGACGGGCAGCCTGCGCACCCTGCTCGAGGGTCAGGTCTTTGCCTACCTTGCCGGTGATGTTGGAGCCATCGGCCCGCGTAGGCCCGTGGCCCGCGAGGTACAGCAAATTTCCGGTGCGCACGGCTTTCACATAATTGCCCATGGGCGCGCCGGGTGGGAACAGGTCAATCCCCAGCTCCCGAAGTTTCTTGTCAACATCAGTTTTTTGTGCAGTGGCAACCAAACCAAAAAACAGAAAGGGCAGCAGCATACATTTTTTCATACAGCGGGATTTAAACCTCCAAGGTATGAAAATCCGCAATCGTGCAGAGCTGATTTTTTTTGCTTACTTTTCCTTTTGATATGACGGCCGAAGAAAGACGCTTACTCGAAGATCAGCGCAAAGAAAAAAACTGGCGTTTATGGGGACCCTACCTCAGCGACCGTCAGTGGGGAACCGTGCGCGAAGACTACAGCGCGAACGGGGATGCCTGGAATTACATCACCCACGACATGGCCCGCAGCAAAGCATACCGCTGGGGTGAGGAAGGCATCGCAGGTATCAGCGATGACCAGCAGCGCCTCTGCTTCGCGCTGGCTCTCTGGAACCAGAAAGACCCGATCCTGAAAGAACGCTTCTTTGGCCTCTCCAATCCCGAGGGAAACCACGGCGAAGATGTGAAGGAACTTTACTACTACCTGGACAACACGCCCACCCATTCGTACATGCGGATGCTGTACAAATATCCGCAGGCCGAATTCCCCTACGCGTTACTGGTGGAAGAAAGCCGCAAGCGAAATAAACACCAGCCCGAGTATGAATTGTCCGATACAGGCGTGCTGGCCGACAACCGCTATTTTGATGTGCAGGTGGAGTACGCCAAGCACGACGTGGACGACTGGCTGATCCAGATCACGGTGACCAACCGGGCGATGGAGGCGGCCCCGATCGAGTTACTTCCCACACTGTGGTTCCGCAACACCTGGGCCTGGGGCGAATCGGCTACACGACCGGAGATTTACCTCGATGACAAATCCGCTTTGAAAGCGCACCACCCGGCGCTGGGCGATTACTACCTGTGGTGTGATCAGAAATGCGAGGCACTGTTTTGCCAGAACGAAACCAACACGCTGCGCTTGTACCAGCATCCGCAGGCCGGCACGTTTAAGGATGGCATCAACGATTATGTGATATTCAATGATCCGGGCGCGATCAACAAAATCCCGAAGGGCACTAAAGCGTCCTTTCGCCTGAACTGGACCGTGCCGGCGGGCCGCTCGAAGGTGGCGCGCCTCCGCTTATCGCACACCTACCACATCAAACCCTTTCAACATTTTGATCTGGAGTGGGTGAAGCGGAAAACTGAAGCGGATGACTTTTACCGCATGCTCCAACAAGATATCCCCGATGCGGATGAACGTCTCATTCAACGTCAGGCACTGGCCGGTCTGCTGTGGAGCAAGCAGTTCTACTACTACGACGTTAACCGGTGGCTGAATGGTGATCCCCACCAGCCGCCGCCACCCGAAGCACGTAAGCATGGCCGCAATAAAGAATGGAAGCATCTGCACAACTCAGACATTATTTCCATGCCCGACAAATGGGAGTACCCGTGGTATGCGGCCTGGGATCTTGCCTTCCACGCCATACCGCTGGCCATGGTCGACCCGGAGTTTGCCAAACACCAGTTGTTGCTCCTCACCCGGGAGTGGTACATGCACCCCAACGGGCAGATGCCGGCCTACGAGTGGGCCTTCAGCGACGTGAACCCGCCCGTGCATGCCTGGGCTGCGTGGCGCCTCTACAAAACCAAAACGTTTCTGGATGATCCCGGGCGCGACCGCCGGTTCCTGGAAGAAGTCTTTCATAAACTGCTGCTCAACTTCACCTGGTGGGTAAATAAAAAAGATGAAAACGGGAACAGCGTCTTTGAGGGGGGCTTCCTCGGCATGGACAACATTGGCGTATTCGATCGCAGCCACGCCCACCTGCCCAACGGCAGCTATATTGAGCAGTCCGACGGCACCAGCTGGATGGCCATGTTTACCCTCAACATGATGCGCATCGCCCTCGAGCTGGCCAAGGAGAATTCCACCTACCAAAGCCTCGCCACCAAGTTTTTCGAACACTTCCTCTACATCGCGGGTGCCATGCACAACATCAACCACGAGGGCATCGACCTGTGGGACGAGGAAGATGAGTTCTTCTACGACGTGCTGAACATGCCCAATCATGAGCGCATCATCATGAAAGTACGTTCCATGGTGGGGCTCATTCCGCTGTTTGCTGTTGAGGTATTGGATGAGGAAATTTTTCAAACCATGCCCGAGTTTACCCAGCGACTCGACTGGTTTTTGCATAACCGCCCCGACCTCGCCCACCTCATCACGCGGTGGGGAGACCGCGGCACCAACCAACGTCACCTGCTCGGGCTGCTCCGCGGCCACCGCATGAAATGCCTGCTGAAGCGCATGCTGGACGAGCGCGAGTTTCTCTCGCCTTTCGGTGTGCGGGCCCTTTCGCGCATACACCTCGATCAGCCCTACCGTTTTTTTTCGAATGGCACCGATTTCATCGTGCGCTATCAGCCCGGTGAGAGCGACTCGTATATGTTTGGAGGCAATTCCAACTGGCGCGGGCCGGTCTGGTTTCCGGTGAACTACATGATCATCAAATCCCTTCACCGCCTTTATCATTTCTATGGCGATGAGTTTAAAATCGAACACCCCACTGGCTCGGGCAACCTGTTCACCCTCATGGAAATTGCAGATGACTTGTCGAGGCGCCTCGTGGCCATGTTCAAGAAAGACGAAAGCGGCGGTCGCCCGATTTACGGGGCACAGGTGCTCTTTCAATCCGATGAACACTTTGATGACCTGGTGCTGTTTTATGAGTATTTTGACGGCGATACGGGGCGTGGCCTCGGAGCCAACCACCAAACCGGGTGGACCGCCCTGGTGGCGAAGCTCATCCAGCCCCGCACAGCCGATTGAAGTCTTTGGTAGCCATTTTGTTCACAGATAAAAATCAAAGCCGATGTTTCAGCGGATTTTTGAAAATAACAAAAAGTGGATCATCGAAAAAACACGACTCGATCCGGACTACTTCCGGAAACTGGCTGCCGGTCAGCAGCCTGAATACCTCTACATCGGCTGCTCCGACAGTCGCGTTACAGCCGAAGAACTCATGGGCCTGCAGCCCGGGGAAGTATTTATTCACCGCAACGTGGCGAACCTAGTTATCGCCACCGACAACAACGTGAATGCAGTCGTTCAATATGCGGTGGAGTACCTGAAAGTAAAGCACATCATCATCTGTGGCCACTACGAATGTGGCGGCGTGAAGGCAGCTCTCAACCCCTCCGACATGGGGCAGTTGAATAGCTGGTTGCAGACCCTTCGTGACGTGTATCGGTATCACCAGCCCGAGCTGGACAGTCTGCCCGATGCGCGGGCCCGTTTCGATCGACTCGTGGAACTGAATGTGCGCGAGCAATGCATTAACGTCGTGAAACTCGATCACGTGCAGAAGTCATGGTACAAAACCGGCTTTCCAAAAATCCACGGGTGGGTTTTCGATGTTCGCACCGGGCGGATTCGCGACCTGAACATCAACATGGAAGTTGAGTTCGCCTCCATCCGCAAGATCTACGATTTGAAACCCCTGCATTAAACGGTCATGACCATTCAATTCGAAACGCTTTTTGCTCTGCGGGCTACCGCAGGTTACTGTTTTGCAGCGCCTTAATCTGAATCTATGAAAGTGGCATTTCTTCTCATCACGTGTGCTCATGCACTGCTGCATGTTCTGGGCTTTGTTAAAGCTTTCGGCCTCAACCCGCTTCCCCAGCTCACTATACCCATTTCCCGGCCGCTTGGACTGCTCTGGCTGGCGGCTGCCCTCCTGTTAATCGCTTACGCCGCTCTCTTCGCGCTTCAACACCGAACCGCGTGGATTGTGGGCTGTCTGGCAGTAATTCTCTCACAGGCGCTCATCTTCTATTTCTGGAAAGATGCCCGCTTTGGCACAGTACCAAATGTGCTGGTGTTAGCCGTCGTGGCCGTAGGCTGGGGGCAGGCACAGTTTGCAGGCCGTGTGCAGCGTGAGCAGGTACTCCTGCTGGCGGGCTCCGGTACATCTGTCGGACAAACCCTCGCAGAAGACCACATCCGGCATTTGCCCACGCCCGTAAAAGCCTGGCTGCGGGCATGCGGTGCAGTGGGCCGGGAGATGATCGTAAACGGGCGTCTCACGCAAAAGGCGCTGATCAAGATGAAACCCGACCAGCATGAATGGCTCCACGCCACCGCAGAACAATACACCACCGTGGCACCGCCCGCCTTCATTTGGACAGTCGACCTGCCCCTGAATGCTGTGATGAATGTCAGGGGGCGCGACAAATTCGAAAATGGGAAGGGTGAGATGCTCATCAAACTCAACTCCCTGTTCGACATTGTCCATGCGAATGGCCCCAAAATTGACGAAGGCAGCCTGCAACGCTTCCTCGGCGAGCTGGTGTGGTTCCCGTCTCTCGCCCTGAGCCCTAACATCACCTGGCATGAAATCGACTCGCTCACGGCCGAAGCCACCCTCCAGGTGCAGGGCACAACCGGCAGCGGCACGTTTTACTTTAACCCACAGGGCGACTTTGTGAAGTTTGTGGCGCTCCGCTTCCAGGGTGATGAAGCGGATGCCCAACGGAAAGAATGGATTCTGACGGTGGACGGGTACCGCGTATTCCACGGAATAAAAATCCCTTCGCGTTTACAGGCTACCTGGAAACTTGAGCAAGGCGATTGGAACTGGCTGCACATGGAAGTAACCGACGTAACCTATAACCTGCCCCCCAACAAACACCCCTAACCAAAGACCCGCAGTGAGTCCGGTTCACACCGTAATTTCAATCCGGTTGCCTTCCGGATCCAGCACCACACTTTCATAATATCCATCGCCCGTTGTGCGTGGTTCGCCCTCCACTACAAAACCATCAGCCCGCAACTCTTCTGTCAACCGATTCACCCGCTCCCGGCTTCCAACGCCAACCGCCAGGTGCGCCAGCCCCGCCTGCATTCCGTTGTGAACCCTCGCCGCCACGTCGGGGCGATGCATCAGTTCCAGCCGCACCGCACTTCCGGCAAACGATAGAAAATATGATGTAAACTGTTTCGCGGGATTGTGGTACCGCTGGCCCGCAGTCATCCCGAAATAGGTCACATAGAAGTCTTTCATCTTTTCAAGGTCGGCTGTCCAGATGGCGAGATGATCCAGTTGCATGCGGTTCGTTCATCAGTAAAGATACAGGAAGCAAAAAGAATGAGCGAGCCCGACCCCGTCGAGGACAGAGACACACGAGAAGTGCCGTTGGCCGCGGTGAATGATAAACGACACTGCTAAATGCACGCCGCACGAACCATAAAATTGCAGACGACATCCAACCCAAGACCAGCATCACTATTTCAGATTCATAGACCCACCCCCCAGGTGATGGGGATTCGATGCAAAATGGCCTGTGCTTAGCCGGTTTTAAACCCCTAAGCCATGCCACAACCACTCCGTATGCATCACGTAAAACGTATCATTGAATTTCATCAGCGAGGCCGCAGCGCACACCAGATGGATCGTTTGAACGGACTTAGCCGCAACACCATCCGCGAGTAATTACGAAGGATCTCCTTGAGCG